>VXZL01000077.1 GCA_009845505.1 Candidatus Poribacteria bacterium
ATTAAATCTGGGCATCGTTCCACAATGTAAAGCTAAGACAAATTGTTCGCTAATCGCTCACAATTTCATTCCACGATGGTATCTGGTGAATTCCAACGCGATTGGGAAGATATAAGGTTTCTAAGAGAGTAGATACAGGATCTATCCCGGCTATCTCTTTATTTTCAAGATGCCGAAACTGTTTTTGGGGATAATGAATTCCGTTGCTTTCCCGTACCATTCCTGAATACGGACTTCGATTTTGCCGGATCCTTCCATTTCGGCATTGCCTCCATTTGTTGCCTTGAGTCTTTCATCGGCGACATAACGATACGTGATATCACCTTTGTAATACTTGCCGTCAATCACGATTTGTGGTGTGTGATGCTCGCTTGTGCGATTGCTGATGAAGATGGCAAGGTATTCCGTTTCATTTGCATCATTTTTTTTACCGACGGCTTGTGCTTGGATACCCGGCATCTGTTGCTTTGCATAAGTTAAAGCACCTTCAAGGAGCGGCGAATTTTCGATTGACACCGTAAACTGTGTGTCTGCCTGCGCAAATGCTTCACCGATGAGTTGAAAAGTCGGATAAACGGCACGCCGGATATTGTTACCGAAATCCGATTCAGGTTCGCCACCGTATTTCCAAAAAGTGCCAGGTGTTGGAGGCGTTATCGGCGAAAATACGGGAAACCCCTTCCCGGAACCAGCGATAACATGAAAGTTTGCCTGCGTGATGTTAGGTATCGATAGCAGTCTTAAGAAAAAATCGCCGGCATACATTGCATGGAGTTGTGTATTGGCGACGCGGTTCGCAGGATTGGCGATGTTCCATTCCGTTATCCACATCTCCTTGTTTGGAAATAGTTTTTGATAGTAGTCGAGAGCTTCTGCGACCCCGAAATGAATCCATCCCATGAGGTAGCAGCGCATCTCCTCTATCTCTTTTTTTTGAACGGCTTTGTAAGCATAAGCGTGAACGGTGTAAGCGTCGAAAAAGCTGCTGTCCGCTGCGAGACCTTCGTCCCATTTCCGTTGCTGTCTTTTTACCAGCCACCCTTCTTTGTGGAAACCGAGAGGCGTGGCACAGACGGATACCTTTATATTCGGGTTAACGGCTTTCATCGCTGCGGCATGTTTTTTGGCTTCGGCGATGTAGTTTTTGACTGTCTGGTATTTGTTGAGGTAGTGTGGCAGATAATACTCGTTGCCGAGTTCCCAGTGTGTAATTTGATACCCTTTGCTTTTGGCGTAGCCGACCCACGCTGCGCTCTCTTCGGGACTACCTGTCCATAGATTCACAACGACAACAGGGGTTATCTGTAATGTGTTACACAACTGCATAAAATCGTCAAAAGCGATTTTGCCGTTCCTTCGCTTCTGAAGTTTAACGTAATTGTCTTTGTTTCGTTTATTAAGTTTTGCGTTGAGCGTTGATGCCATTTCACTCTCAAAAAAGCCGCTGGCTTCCCAATGATAGAAGTTTCCTACTGTGCCGCCGGGAAATCGTAAGGTCTTCGGCACAAGTGCCTTGGTTAAATCGACAAAATCGGTGTCAAGGTACCCGTAATCGCCGCTCATCATATTTGTATTGAACCCGTGGAGGGCATGGCGGAGCGGTTGCGCAGTTTGTGTGTCAATTTCTAAATGGAGTGCTTCAGGCGGCGGAGGGGCCTCTCGGCAGCCGATGTTCAGAAATAACAATATCGCGACAGTTATTATGGATTGGATGGAAGGTTGGAAGAACGGAAGGATGGGAGCCGTACTTCTACTCTTCCACCCTTCCACTCTTGCTGCTATGCTGTGTAGCAGCCCCCATAATGGAGATATTTGTGTGGTAATCATAGCGTTATCCTCAGCGGTCTATAGGTTGAAAGCGATCTATCGCTGGCGAACATGAGACCTGCACAAAGCCAGAAATAGAATCCGTAACCTCGAAATTCAAGAGTGCGATTGAAGAAGAGTAAGAAGGCGGTAACGGCAACGAGGCAGAGCATGATAATTGAAATCTGCCGGGTCAGGCGCGACACAGCCAATGGTGTACTAACGGATCTCCTATAGAGGTCTAAAGCGGCACGAAAGAGCCGGTAGAATATTAGCGCGAAGAAGCCTAATCCCAATAAACCGTAGAAGCAGAGAATTGCCACCCAATACACATCCTTGAAACCGTTCTTGCTGAGTATTTTCAGGAGGAAAGAGCGTTGGCTGGCATTAAGCCTTTCAATCGTGGTGTTTTGATCTGCGCCGTAGCCTAAGATAGGTTTGTTCACGAGAACTGTTGGGACGTTCCCAATTAAGGCACCGAGCCGTTGTTTCTGCGCGACGCGGACGTAAGAACCTGAAAATACACCTGTTACGTTCCCAATGAGCCCAACCCTCGCTTTACGAGGGTTTATGTACTCAAGGTTAAAGGGGTTTACTATTGCCAAGAGGATCCCAAAGACCATCGCGATGGATAATGCTAATTGGAGGGTCTTTTTCCAGCCGTACTGAAAGTAGAACCACGCGCCGCCAGCAAGGAGTGCCGAAAAAGTTGCCGCGCGCGAATATGAGCGCGCGATAAAGAAAAACAGTATCGCTGCGCCGAGCAAGTTCAGGTACTCCAGTCGCCTAATACGGGAGAGATAGATGACAAGGACGAGAATCATGAAAACCCCATAGATCACCGTGTCGCCTAAAGTTCCGTAGACGCTCCCAATTTCTCTGCCGAGTTCAAGCAGTCTGTATTCTTTTGTGAACCCACCTATGGTGAGTGTGGTTTCGCGCGGTAAAAAGAAGTTGAATGCAGCGGGGCCACCCGCCCACTGAATGATACCCGCACCGATTTGGAGGATACCAACACCGAGAATGATGCGTAAAAAGGTTCTGATGTGTCTCTCTGATAGGTTAGAATTCGCGACCAGATAAAAAAGAACGATGTATCGCGCAAATGGACGGATATTGTAAAGGCTCCCTATCAGTGGGGATCCGTTCACTAATATTGACAACAGTACGACGGTGTAAAATCCGATAACTGGTAAGTCGATTGCTGTTTTGACAAAAGGGATGCCTCTATAGAGTTTATGGATGACGAGTTTCCCGAAAGCCACGTAGATGAGCATTTCGCCGAAGAATCTTAAGTAGGAGTAAATGACATCGCTAACGGGTAAAAACTTCAGTATAAACTCTTCAAAAGCGACGTATCCTGTCAGAAAGTAGATCATTCTTTTAGTTGTTGGTTAATGGTTATAACCAATCCGTCAGGTCTCTATCCAATAATTCAGCTAATTGTTCGTTAAACGGTTTGAAGTACGCCATCTGTTGTTTGCGGGTCTCTGGGTCCAGCGGCGGCGGTGTCCAATTCTCATCCTTCTGAGGTCTTTCGTTCCAGTCGAGAACGGCTTTTCTGAGTTTGTAAGCAGCCGCATCCGGCACGAGTTTTCTGATGGCTTTTCTCAGTGGATTGCGGGATGCCAGAAATTGTGTGAAGAGGAAGTTAAATCCTTCCGAACGCGGCATAGTGGCTTGATTGTGTCGTTCCCCTATTGAAGGTTTGAAATCGTCACGGATACCGATGCGGTTAAAGAGTTGTTGGCAAATACCTTCGGCATTTTCTTTTAAGTCGTCGGTTAAGAAGCAGTGGACCTGATTTCGCCCGAATTGATCTATCAAATTTTTGACGTGTGGGTAATAGATGCTGTTGTACTGGTAGCCACACTGTCGCCATTTAAACCGGTCTTCGTTCAGGCGTGCTTTCTCAGTGGCGAGTGCCTCTTCGTAGGTTTTGATGTTTTCCCAACCTCTCCGGCGCGCCCACCAATAGGCGGAATAGGCACGGGCAACGGGTTCCCGTAAAAGCACAACGAGATGTATCTCAGGATTGTGATCGTAAATCCGTTGCATAACCTCCCGGAAGTGCATCACCATCACGTTCTTGGCAATGAGTGGTTTATCTGCGATTTTCTCACCTGCAAAGTACTTCGCGAAAGCCCGGTCATACCCTTGTGTGTATTCGTGTTCTTGAAGGAAAAAGGTCATCTCTGACTGTGCATGCGTATGGATATCTGGATGTTGTGCCAAGTAACGGAGGAGTGAGGATGTCCCCGATTTTTGCGCGCCAACAATCATGAGTTGGATTCTTTTTGTCATAATTTTTTACCGATCCTGCTCTCCCTTCCAAAATCCTCATAGAAATTAAAGAGACCAGGGTAAAGG
>VXZL01000443.1 GCA_009845505.1 Candidatus Poribacteria bacterium
TGTGGTGTGAGTGGGTTCGGTTAATGCGAGATAAACTTTTAGAAATGGTATTAGTTTGATACAAATCTTTTTTTCTATCTCTGTAAGTCTACCAGAAATGTCTATTTTTACAAGGGTTTTTGCTAGATTTCTATTTAACCACCTACAACCCCAAGACCTCTAACCGGAAGCTGATACTATGACGACCTAACGATAACACTTCAATGTCAGGTCTGGTAGGCACACTCACCCTAGGTCTTAAATAACTGAATTGATAACTAAACGATCCATATAACTGAGCGACTCCAAAGATGCTATCAATAAGTCTTCTGTTAACTCCAATAGACACCTCCGCCCCAAAAGTATTTTGGATGTTAGCGGGCGCAGCGAACTTTTCAGTAAATGCGTAGAAATTCGTTCCGAACCCAATAAAGGGTGCCCATTTCCCACGCCCACTCAGTGTCAGCATCACCCCAACGGTCTCCACACGCAACATGCCAAATGGTAAGATATCAGCGTTTCCGCCGCGAGTATCGACAACATAACTACTAAACGGAACAGAGAACCGAAGTGCAGGCGTTAATTGAAATCCGATAGTGAATTCGTCAGTGCGCGCTATCTCCAATTCGTTATCAGTGATCGTTAATCCGCGACCAACGCTTACGACACCGCCTTTTGCGACATGCAAGTACTTTTCAAGTTCAAGTGCAGCATCAACAGTTGGCAACTCTATAAGAGCAAGGAGTAAACAGATGCTGAATGTTATTAGAAGTTTCATGATTTCTCCAATGTATCAAAATCTTCTCTATCGTTGGCGAACCCAGTGCTCAAGCGGATAGAAAAGAGAAAATAAAACAGGGGCTAAGATAAGGTTAGCCACTGTTGCAGAAACCATACCGCCAAAAGTAGGCACTGCAATGGGCTTCATCAATTCCGCCCCGGTAGTCGTGCTAATTTCTGCTAACATGATTGGTAATAACGCCAAAATTGTCGTTGCTGTGGTCATAATGATGGGTCGGACGCGCAATAAGCCAGCATTAATCACGGCTTCGTCAATCGGTTCACCGCCTCGGACGCGTTCCAGTAGGTATTCAATTAAAACTATGCCATCTTCTACAGCTATCCCAAATAAGGCTATATATCCCACCCACACTGCTGTACTGTATTTAATGGCGTAACCGCCGCCGAGTGCCTCTGGTATATATTGCATCAACCACTGCATCCACATGCCACCGATAAATGCGAAAGGAATCGCAAGGAAGATCGAAAACATCGCAGAAGGCGACTTGAACTGGAGGTATAGCAATATGAAGATGACAGCAATACACACCGGGACGACAATTGCCAACCGACTGCGAGCTTCCAGTTCAGCTTCATACTGACCACTAAAAGTGTAGAAGTAGCCTTGCGGTAAAGTCGGTTTAATCTTTTCATCAAGCGTCTTTTGCGCTAACGCCACGAAGTCAACCAGCCCAATGGTGTCAACATCTACATCACAAAAGACGCGAGAAAAGAGTAGTGTATTTTCGCTTGCAATCTTCGCTGGTCCCGGTCGTCTTTCAATTGTTACGAGTTGCTCAAGCGGAATATGAAGCCCTTTCGGTGCTGGCACGAGAACACGTTTGAGTGCTTCAACATTATCCCGTAGCTCCCTCATGTAGCGGATACGAATCGGAAACCGCTCCCGCCCCTCAACGGTATAGGTTAAATTCATACCACCGATTGCTGTCATGATGATTTGCTGGACTGTTCGGATTTGGATGCCGTAGCGCGCCGCCGCCTCTCTGTTGATGTGAAATTCAAGGTACGGCTTATTTCCAATGCGTTCAGCATAGGGCCCCTGCGCCCCTTCAAGTTTAAGGAGTTCCTGCTCAATCCGTACGGCAATCTCTTCAATCTTCGCGAGGTCTTTACCAAACACTTTGATTCCGATTGGGGTTTGTATACCCGTTGCGAGCATATCCACGCGATTGCGGATGGGCTGCGTCATAATAGGTGAAACCCCCGGCATTCGGGTCGCCTCTGTCAGCTCGGTGATAAGTTCGTTGCGGTTTTTTGTACGGAAGTAAGTCTTATGCTCGAGGGTCGGCTCAATTTCCTCGGCGATCTGATGCAGTTTCACTTCAGTCTCAGATTCGCCAATCTTGACCTGTTCCAACCCCATTCCCCGCATCCGTTCTTCAGAGAGAAGCTCTTCCAAAAGGATCCGTAACAACCAGACCCGATAAAGTTTTTCGCGCTCGCTTACTGATAGGTAAGAATTGTGGTACGTTGTCGCCAAGGTATCAAATCGCTTTATGGCGGCTTTAGCAATGTCATCCAGAAAATCAGCGTTAATATGACCGGCGTGTTCTTCACTCATAAGCCCGGCACGTTTTAAGCGTTGAACGAGGCGATCCACAAGCTCCGTCGTCGCGCTATGTTTAACAGCACGCCGGGACCATTCTGCTGGGTCAACTATATTGACAATGGTTTCAAACATGCCAATTGGAGCAGGATCGGTTGGTGTTGTCGCCCGCCCTAACTTTCCAACGACGAGTGAAACCTCCGGGAATCGATTCATAATCAAATCCTGTTTTGTCATCACATCTTTTGCTTGCGTAATCGAGGCACCCGGGAGCAGCACTGGCATAAATAGCAGCGCTCCTTCGTTAAGTGGCGGCATGAATTCTTGACCGATATTTTTATAGAAAGGTGTTAGTGGTACACTTGCGACAAACGCCAGTAGTGCTAAAGCGACAACAGCAAGTTTCGTCCAAATATTCTTTACAGCCAACTGGATAACCGGACGATAGATGGTTCTGAGCAACCAAGTAATCCCATCAGCCAACTTTCTCAGAGGCCATCCGAGCAACGCCAGAAGCTGTGACACTCGCTTGGAAACCGTCCCTGTCCGGGTTCGCGTCGGATCTGTGATTAGAAACGACGCTAAAACGGGTACAAAACTAATCGCCAAGAGGGCTGCACCGAGCATCGCAAATGTTTTTGTATAGGCAAGGGGCTTGAAAAGTTTACCCGCCTGACCCGTAAGAGAGAAAACAGGTATGAATGCCACAATAACAATAAGCATTGCAAAGAAGATAGGGGGCCCCACCTCCTTGGCAGCGCGGGTTGCAACTTGCAGCTTGCTTTCACCAAGATGCGGTTCCCGCAAATGCCTCGCGATATTTTCTGTCATCACAATACCGGCATCTACCATGACACCAATCGCGATGGCAATACCACCCATTGACATGATATTTGATGGCAAACCAATAATCCGCATGCCCACAAACGAAAGCAGAACTCCCGTCGGCAAGACAAGCGCTATTATCAAACTACTTGAAAGTTGTCCCAAAAATAGCAGGATAACAACTGCCGCAACGATGATTTCCTCTGTCAACGTTTCCTTCAGCGTGTCAGTTGCACGGTGAATGAGATCACTCCGGTCATAGAACGGGACAATTCGGACACCTGATGGAAGCCCAGGCGTGAGTTCTGCTATTTTCGCCTTGACGTTTTCGATGACGCGCAGCGGGTTATCACCGTATCGCATGAGCACGACCCCACCGGTCGCTGGAATGCCCGCTTTGTCTAAAGCACCGCGCCGAAAGTCGGGACCTTCACTGACTGTTCCGAGGTTTTTGACGTAGATAGGTACGCCATTGTGTTCTTTGACAACGATGTTTTCTATGTCCTCAATGCTTTTGATAAAACCCAAGCCCCGAATCAGGAATTCCATTCCGCCTTCCTCAATCACTTTCGCGCCAACATCAAGATTGCTCCCTCGGACGGCGTTGTAAACCGCCGACAGCGGCACATCATACGCTAACAAAGTGTTTGGATCGATGTCGATCTGATACTGTTTGACGTATCCACCAACCGAAGCGATCTCGGAAACGCCATCAGCAGAGGCGAGATAATAACGAACCGTCCAGTCTTGGAGCGTCCGAAGTTCATGAAGTTCTAAATTGGAGGCGATAAGTTCCTCCCCATCTTCTGGACAGGTGCCCGGATCGGCATAGCGTTCTGTCGGATGCTTAGGGCAATAATATCCGTTCTCAACAGTGTACCAAAACACCTGTCCGACACCCGTTGCATCGGGACCGAGGACCGGTACAACCCCCTCCGGCATGTCTTTTTGGGCGAGATTCATTCGCTCCAATACCCGTGTGCGAGCCCAATAAAAATCGACATCATCTTTAAAGATTATAT
>VXZL01000453.1 GCA_009845505.1 Candidatus Poribacteria bacterium
CTTATTAACAGGCAAACGGAGTCTTGATGAACAAAAGTGACTCTAATCAAATGAACGTCCGTTCTAAAGAATCTTATCCGCATGAAAAACGCAATTTAATTGTATTCGCCTTGAATCAAATTGTGATGCGTTTCGGTTGGATGTTCAAATCCGAGTCTGTGGTCATTCCGGCGTTTATCGACACCTACACGTCGTCTGGCACCATCCGTGGATTGCTCCCACTCATTTTACGCATTGGACAGAGTTTGCCGCAATTTCTGGTTGCGCAGCGCGTTGCACAGATGCCGAAAAAACAGGCATTCTTCGTTTTCACAAGTTTCGGTTTTGCTATCCCGTGGTGCGTGTTGTCTCTTATATTGGGTGTAACAGACTGGTCAGCCAATATTATTGTTGCGACTTTCCTTGTACTATGTACCGTGCACTGGCTTGCTGTCGGTTGCAATCATCTGGCTAACGGGACGCTACAAGGCAAACTCATCAGTCCAGAAAAACGGGGGCGCCTCCTCGCTTACTCTAATATCATCGGCTGTACGATTTCGATTGGCCTCGCTTTTTATCTGCTACCGCGTTGGCTTTCTGATAACGCTGCCCATTATATAGTGCTTTTCAATGCAACGGCTATCTCCTTTGGTGTTGCCGCTTTGGTGAGTTTCTGGTTTAAAGAGCTTCCGTCACGACCCCAACGTAACGCTCCCTTTTTTCAGTTTCTCGGAGATGCCCTCCTCTTATTGAGATACGATAGAAACTTTCGACGATTTGCGATTGTTATCTTGCTGTTTTATTCAATCTGGCCCCTTTTTCCACATTATACCGTTTTCGGACAGCGGACCTTAGGGTTAGTCCCTTCCGGTTTTGTTGCGTTGATCGTCGCACAGAATGCGTCCAATGCCGTCGGTGCCGGCATCATGGGCAATATCGCAGACCGCTCGGGCAACCGATTGGTTTTGCGCATTCTGATATTAATCAGTGCCTGTATGCCGCTGTTAGCGATTGGCATTAGTCGCATGCCTTCCGGTGGGCAATTCTATTGGATTGTCTTTGCCCTTATGGGATTCACACCCGTGTCTGCTCGCATTGTCACAAACTATACCCTTGAAATCGCGCCACAAGAAAAACACCCACAATACCTCGGCGTGATGAGCCTTTTTCAAGCCATTCCGTTGTTTGTTTCACCCTTAATTGGAGCACTTATCGAGACATTAGCGTTTGAACCGGTTTTCATCAGCTGTTCAGTACTCGTTTCAATTGGGTTCTTGTTGACTTTCAGACTGGACGAACCGCGATTCAACCAAGGCACCTAATCACGAGCATTCGATTATCAAGTTAGTACAGGAAAATCCACCATGGGAGAGAAAATGTCGTGCCCATTTTGTGGGACCCAAGTTGAATACGCCATCGAAAATTCCCCCGATTGGTACCGAGATTCGTCTCTACCTGTCTATCGGATTGATTGTCACGATAGATGCAGACAGTATTGGCTCGAAGCAATTTCTGGTCACCCTCCACAGATTGATCCCGATATCCTTGCCTTCCTCGACTCCCTCAATGATGCACAACGCACGTTTATCTCCGAATCCACACAACACGCCTGCGACAACGACATTTTGATAGTTTATAGCAAAAGGAGTTTACAGTTCCTTGCCACCGATTGGCACTATGCAAAAGCGGCTGTTGGGTCGTATAGATTGGATAACGCTTCGTTCCGAATTAGTGGGGTTGGATTTGATATTGCGAACATGTTGTTTTTCGTGGATACTGAGAACGCCCGGTTCACACTGAGACTCCATCAAGCTGGAACTGCTGTGTATAAAATTCAATCCGAAATCTATTGGCTACAGGCACTGCGGAATAAGGGTGGTATCAAGACCCTCTCACCCGTGCCAGGACGTGATGGCGAAATGATTCAGTGTACCTCTCCAAACGATCTACCGTCGCGCTATGCGACTGTATACGATTGGATTCCTGGCGAGACATTGGGTGCCCTTTCGGCAGCGGAAAAGACACCAGAATTGATTCGGAGTCTTGGATCAATAGTGGGTCGTATGCACTCTGTGTCGGAAACGTTAGAATTGCCAGACTGGTTTACCCGTCCTCGGTACTACGATATAGAGTGGGTTACGCTGCAAGTTGAAAAGGCACTTGCAAGTGGCAATATAGATGACTCAGCGGAGGCACGTGAAAAACTCGCTTCGCTTCCTTCGCGTTTCTCTCAGTTTGTTGCAGAACATGGTGAGAGACGAGACGCTTTTGGACTGATTCACTTGGATTTGGCACCGCATAATATCGTCGTCTCGGAGGGGCAGCTCTGCCCAATTGACGTGATGCAATTTGGATTTGGCTATTATCTTTCAGATATTCTAACGCTTTCACGCCAATTGAGTAAGTCTGAACAGGCAATTTTCTTTGAGGGTTATCAAGAAGTGCGCCTACTCCCGAAAGATTATCAGCAACAGTTGGCTTTATTTGAGGAGATACGGGCGTTGTGACCTAAACGATAAGCGCGGGACAGGGAAGAATTCTATGAAGGATACAATCTATTTAAGTTTTTCAGATTCAGGTACAACAATCAGACGTAAAACTTAATCTTGGAGGAAAAAGATGAAACACATTTATCACAAAGAAGATGCCGAAGTCGTACGTATCGAGGGGGAAGCACCACGAACCTTGTACACCCTCGTTGAACCGAATACTGTCGGTACTTCACATTTCGCGATGGGACTCGAAGAGGTCGATCCCAATAGTGAAATTCCGCTTCACTCGCACAGTGAGGCCGAAGAGATTATTTTTGTCTATGGTGGACAAGGCAAAGCGTTTGTCGGTGATGAAGTTGCTGATCTGAAACCTGGTACAGTCATCTATCTCCCCCCCAATGTGGAACACCGCTTTGTTAATACAGGCGATGAACCGCTCTGGATTACATGGACGCTCTCACCCCCCGGTTTTGAGAAACAGATCCGCAGGATTGCTGATGGTTCTGCCGGAATGGAAGTCTTTAGCCAGTCCTAAAATACGCCTAAATTTTGAGGGAACTGTGAATTGAATCGTGGAGGATTTAGAAATTGAATATTACAACCTGGGGTTCGATCGCCTCTTCAAAGAACTTCACTTATAAAGTAGAGGCGAAACGCCCCTGGAGTTCTAAAACAATTCTTGAATTGTTAGAACAGACCCGTCGAGAATTTGAAAAACTCATGGGACCCGGACCAGACGTTGTTATTCAAGTGGAAGATCGTCTCTGCGAACCGAACGATTATGGCGCGCGATCTGAGATAGACAGACAAATTTACTCCCTTCGAGAGCGCTTTAAAAAAATCAAAATTATCTGTGAGCTCCCGATCAATTATGGTCACACAGAGCCTGAGCGGGATCTCGCGTACCACTTTTTCGTTTATGAACTTTTGCATTGTTGGATCGGCGGAGCAGTCTCGAACAACTATAGGCTGATCGTTGAAGCGATTGCCCAATATATGACGGGTTGGGTACTCGTCTACTTGGGATGGTGTAGCGAAGATCTATTGGTTCAGGAGCGAGTGAACTGGCTGGAAATGGCAGAAACTGAAGATCCACCCTATACAACTATTGCCATATACAAACTTCTGTTCGATGATATGTATGCGGTGGAGCCAGAGAATCTATTTGCTTTCTGTAGAGATTTAGCCAACTGTTTCCGTCAACAACGCAACCGAGAAGAAATAGACATCCTACCAGTCTTGCAGCACTACTTGGGAATAGAGTTCGGAAGAAGAATAGAAAAGCAACGCTACAAGACAGGCAGAGTTCAGGGTTACTGAGTTTCTTGACCCTTGCTGTAGGAAGAAGTTTTCGCTTGTGCCTCTCCTTAAAATCGGGCGAAAAAGCCTAAAACTAAATGACTCCAAATTTCCGACGGATTCTGTTGACATCCTCCATTGGATATGTTACCATAAGGCATGCAGTGTATTGAGAAAACTACAAATCAATATATCTCAGAATCACACAACAATGTTGTGGAGATGATGCTATGAACATTACCCAATTCACAATAGAAGATGTCCGCTGCTTCAGTGAACGCCAAACGCTTGAAATTCGCCCCCTGACCTTTTTAGTCGGTGAAAACAGCACTGGTAAAACCACAGCACTTGCTTGTTTCCAAGTGTTAGTCAATTATTTAGTTGGCGGAGAAATAGAT
>VXZL01000579.1 GCA_009845505.1 Candidatus Poribacteria bacterium
ATTTTTAACCTATCAAGGCGTGTGTCGGTTTCTATTATAGGATTCTCTCTAACTCTATTTTCATGTTTATCTTTTCGTTTACGCAAACTAAAAGTGAGCGAACGAATACGTCGTCTGTATCTTGGAAACCCAGGCTTGTTAAAACCTTGTTTCAATCGCCTTTGGAAGTTCGCAAATGCTTTGTCAACTCTACGTAAAGCATGATTCTGAAAATCTTGTGGGATTTCCTTAAAATCAGCGTGTCTGTTTCGGGCTTCGGTAAGGATTTTAGATTGTTCCTGATAAGAAACAAATCTGCCTTCTTCATAGGCACGAATACGATTCAAACGTGCGGAGTTATGGAGTTGACGCAAATGTTCCAGAACATAAAACAACCAAAACTCTTGTTCCTGAGTCGGATAAATCCTATATTTGTATGTAAGTAACATGTGATTTACCGCGTATCGCGTATTAACCCTCGCAAGATGGGTGGCAGACCCCTATCAGAGAGATAGGGCTTGCGTGTCTGCCAACGCGATGAAAGTATTATATCACATGCGATTTACAAAATCAAGCGTTTTTTGCAGTTTTTCCGCTCCACGCTAAAGCATGAAGATTCCAAAACTGAAGATTAATGTTGACAATTCACGTCATTCACGCTACCCTATTGACATGTCAACCAACACCCACAAAAAACCGATTCAACCCACCGGAAATTTTCGTGCGATTCCTGTCGCCGTGCCGGAAAATCTAACCAACATCCGAGTCATTCTCTTTGAACCGCGCGAACCCGGAAACATCGGTTCCGTTGCCAGAGTTGTAAAGGGGATGGGGCTGTCCCAACTCTATTTAGTGAACCCCGTCCCATTTCAAGATGTTGATGCCGCGTGGTATATGGCGCACGGTGCCCAGGACATCCTCGAAAACTGCCAAGTCGTTTCAGAACTCAAAGACGCGCTGGAGGGTATCCAATATCTCGTCGGAACGACACACCGCCGTCGCGATGTGCGTTTACCACAACCCGTCCCTGCCCGTGAAGCCGCTCAGACCATCGCTACCCTTTCGCAGGATAAATCCGTGGCGCTCCTATTCGGACGTGAAGATTTTGGCTTATCTACCGATCAACTCAGTCTCTGCCAGCTATCAGCAAGCGTCCCGATGGCTACCAAAAACCCGTCTTTGAATCTTGCACAAGCCGTCCAAATTTTTGCGTATGAAGTCTTCGTCGCGAGTTTAGAGGAATACCCCCCCTCCGAGATTGACTACGCCGAAGTCAACGCCTTAGAGGAGTTTTACGGACGCGTCACCCGTCTACTGGATAAGGTCGGTATGTCGCCGTATAATCGGGAGTGGGAGACGTATCTGAAATCACTACGGCGCGTCTTCTCCCGCGCCCCGTTAGAGCCAAGGGATATCGCCACGTTGGACATGATTTTCTCTACGACGTATCGGTATATTGAACGTCTTGAGAAGAAATTGGAGTCTACGCAATGAAAACATTTGGCACCCATGGACCCGTGAATCGTGAAGATCATTATGTCGTTTCACGTACTGAGGAGCTCGCTGATTTCATCAACCGCGTCAAACTCGGACGTTATATCGTTATCTTCGCGCCCCGACAGACAGGCAAAACTACATTCTTTCAATGGGCACTTGATGCACTTGCCACCGATACGACAGAAACCTATTTCCCAATTGAAGTCAATTTTGAAGTGTATGAGGAATATACTGCTCCCGATTTTTACGCTTCACTCTATAAAAGGATTTACGAGGAGATTCAGCGCGTCTTCCAAAAACGCAGTATCGTACCTTCTGATGACTTAAGCCAATTCTTAGAAAATACAAAACTAGCTGATCACGTTGAAATGCTTGAATTTTTTCAGCAGTTTGGAGCGTTTCTCGAGGATAAGAAGCTCGTCCTTATCATTGACGAGTTTGATGGTATACCTCGCGATGCTGTGAGAGGTTTCCTTCACGCGCTCCGTAACATCTATGTTCAGCGTTCTATGCGTGGCTGTCCCTACAGCGTCGGTATTGTAGGCGTAAAGAGCGTCACACAACTCAATTTAGACCGCTCTATTTCGCCGTTCAATATCCAAGACGAGTTTACGTTACCCAATTTCACCCTTGAACAGGTCCGCGAGCTCCTGGCACAGTATACAGATGAAGTCGGGCAAGCCTTCGCCCCCGAAGTCATTGAAGGGCTCCATAAACAAACTGGTGGACAACCCTTCCTCGTCAACCGATTCGCACAGATACTGACCGAGGAGATGGCTATCCCGAAAAATGAAACGATCCAGATGGCGCACTTCGCAGAAGCACATACGCAACTTCTTGAAGAAACAAACGTCAATATCAACCACCTGATAACCAATATCCGCAGAAATTCCCGTTTTGAAACCATCCTGATGCGAATTGCCTCTTACGAAACTGGCATCCGCTTCAATCCACACGACGAAATCATTAGTGAACTCGCCACTTACGGTGTCATTACAAAAGGGAACGACAGGATGTGTGAGATCCTCAACCCCATATATCAGCAGCATATTATGCAGGCGTTCAAACCGCTCGTCAATGGATTGGAGCAAGAATATTTTTCTGAGGATACCCATCAAGGCTTGACTGATTACCTAACCTCTACAGGTCGGATTAAGATGGACGCGCTCCTTGACAACTTTCGGGATTTTATTGCGCGTGCAGGCTTTCGGATTCTATTAGTGCCGAATACGCCGAAAGAGTTCGTCGGCCAACATCTGCTCTATGCGTATCTGGATCAATTCGTCCAATTAATACACGGACATATCTACCTTGAAGGGCAAACTGGCCGCGGCAAGATCGACCTCGCGATTTTCTACAACGCCCAAAAATACATCGTTGAGACCAAGATATGGGAGGGGCCCCGATCCTATCAGGCAGGCAAAAGACAACTCGCAGTATATCTCAAACTTGAAGGAATAAGTGAAGGATACTACATCGTTTTTGACCATCGCGCAGAACCAGAACCCCGCGTAGAAACAGAGACAATAGACGAGCTGACCATCCGAAGTTACGTCATTCCTGTTGTACAAGAAGTTCCGTCACAACAGACATAAGAAGGCGAAAAAAGTCATGAAAGATAAAATACTTGAGGAAATTGAGATGCTCGCGAAAGCAGAAGGGGCATGCCCTATTGAAGAAGTGATGCGTCGTGGGCTGGATGCTCTTGAAAAAGAGCTCAACCCGATTGAAGTCAGCCGATTTATTGTTGAATTACGGCGAATGAAATCAGGTGTGTTAAACTCAAAATCGGTTCCGACTTAGTAAACCTATGAAGCGGAGCCGCAATAATTAAAGCGCGAAGAAGAAGAAGACAAAAGGGGTCTGTGAAGTTTTTGTTAAGAGACGTAGTTTCTTTCCAAAGATAAAGGCGTTCCTTGCTCCAGCGGAGCAATATGTCTATAGAAGGATGTTATCAGAACACAGCACTCCAGCGGAGTGCTATGTTTATAGAAAGATATAATAAGAAGAGAAGAAGGTAGACGCGCAAATGGCAAATACCTATACCCAACTCTATGTACATATTGTGTTTTCCGTCAAAAATAGACAAGTTCTTATTTCTAAACGGCATAAGTCTGAACTTCACAAATACATCACCGGCATCATCACTAACAAAGGGCAAAAATTGATACAAATTAACGCAATGCCGGATCATATCCATATCCTAATCGGTATGACCGCAAATGTTGCATTGTCTGCTTTAGTAAAGGACATCAAGGTCAATTCGACGCGTTTTATCAATCAGAAGGGCTGGACGTTGGGACGCTTTTCCTAGCAAGAGGGATTTGGTGCGTTCAGTTATTCGCATTCTCAACTCTCTGAAGTCGTTAAATATATTATTGAATGGCTCTGTCCAGACAGAAGATTCCAGTTGAATTTTGAGGTGATTTAAGGTATTATATAGTCATGATGACGAGATTTAACATAGCGGGGTTAAAGGAGATTTCTTAGATGACGAAAATTAAGAGCCGAACTAAGACAATTCGGGAATTGTTGGCTAACACTAAATACTATCTGGATTATTACCAACGCGAGTACGTTTGGCAGTCTGAAAATGTGACTGAGTTGATTGGAGATCTCACTGATGCCTTCTCAAGCAATTACACCCCCGAGGATACTCGTCAGAAAGTAAACGGTTATAC
>VXZL01000088.1:0-3634 GCA_009845505.1 Candidatus Poribacteria bacterium
GTGGGTATCTAAACGTCCCAGTACTAATTGCGGGAAACGCTATAGATTGAATTCCGTTTCCCACAGCTAACCGGAGGCATTCTCGGTGACAATTCTCAAGCAACTTGGATTCTCCAATGCCGCCTCCGGTCCAAATCGGTCCAACGGTGTGAATGATATACTTTGCAGAAAGATTACCCGCCGAGGTGATGACCGCTTCACCTGTTTGACAACCACCATAGTTTTCGAGAATTTCCTCACATGCACGATCAACCTCTTCACCAGCAGCTTGGCGAATAACGAAATCCAGACCTCCCCCACCGCTGAGAACAAGATCTGTCGGGTTTACAATAGCATCGACTTCCGCGTCCATTATATTGCCATGGATAAGTTCAAGTCGAGTTCGCATGGTGATTATCCTTCGCTCCGTCTCTATAATAGATCTCACAGTTTCCTAAAAATCATTGGACATTACAGTGGAATGAATACCAATCTATCGCGATATTCCTCAGCATCGGAGGCATACCAAACCAGATACAATATATCAATGATCTCTGACATCGTTACATATTTGCGAATGCAGAAGACTCCTGGCACATGCCTGCCCTCGGTCAGATGCTCGGTGAAGTGCTTAGGCATTGTCTGACGGTTTTTGGTAACCAAAATATAGTTATTGTGTTCTATCCACATCAAAATGTCTGGATCAGGTGTTTCTCGTGGTGGTACTCCCGCGTCTCCTATCAATCTTACATCTATCTCTGAATTCAATCGCTGGAGCTGCCTTTGAATCGCTCGATCCATGTTTTCATCAAGGAGAAATCGAGGTTTCATGCAGTATTCACCGATTTGGTAGTCGTTTTTTTCGCTACAAATAGTTCTTGGGAAACCTTTGCGAAACGTTCCCGCAATTCAACCACAAAAGGTGATGGATTCCGGAGTTGTTCCTGCTCAGCTTCCGCTTCAAATTGTCTCACGCGTTCAAGATACGCCTCTACCTCTTCTTTTTTCGCCAAATAATAGAGGATAGTCGCGTGTATTTTTTCAAGGTTTAAGGTCGGATAGCGTAGTAGAATTTCTTCGGGACTCGCGCCTGATAGATAATCCTCTAACACAATCTCAATGTCAATGCGATGCCCTTTAATCCGGATGACATCTTCTTGAACAAAGTCAAAGTAACTTTCCAGTTCCATCGCTAAACTCCATGAAGTTTTCACATTACAACGTCTTCTCAAGTTCCTTTAGCAGATTCCGCTGCTTGCGAGACAACGATCTCGGTATCTCCACAATCAACCGCACCCGCAAATCGCCTTTCCGCCCAGAGGCATCCATCCCACCGCGTCCGCGTAAACGGAGTTGCTGCCCAGGTTGCGCTCCTGGTGGGACCTTCAGATCCACATCCTCAGTTAGCGTCTTCACCCGAACCGCACCCCCTAATGCGGCAGTTGTCATAGAGATTTTTGCGTCTGTCAGCAGATCTAAGCCATCACGTGTCAACGTCGGATGGGGCTGCACAGAAACTGTCACCAATAAATCGCCGGAAGTACCAATACCGAGAGATTCGCCTTGCCCGCGAATGCGTAAGGTTTTCCCATTCTCAATACTTGGTGGAATTGTAAGGGTGATCCGCTTTCCTCGGACAGTCACCTCTTTCTTGCTACCCAATACGGCCTCCCCGAAAGGGATACTGATGTTCATACGAATGTCGCGTCCACGTGTGGGAGCGGTTGTGCGTCGTTGTCCAAAAGCATCACCAAACGCATCGCCGAACCCACCGAATCCACCAAACCCACCGCGCCCAAAAATATCGTCGAGGTTCAGATTCGCGAAGATGTCGTCCATCGTCGTATAACCTTCAAATCCCATATTGTTCACGCCAGCATGCCCGCGCGTATCATAGACGCGTCGCTTCTCTGGATCAGAAAGGACCGAATAGGCATTCGATGCTTCCTTGAATTTCTCTTCTGCCCCTTTGTCACCCGGATTTTTATCCGGATGATACTGAACAGCAAGTTTGCGATAGGCTTTTTTAATCTCTTCTGGAGTTGCTCTTCGGTCTACACCGAGGATTTCGTAGTAATCTCTCATAAATATGTTATCTTTAGGACTTACGCAAAAGTGTAGAATTCGGTTTATCAGAGTGCAATCGGTGCGGTTAGAAACCGCACCTACCAGTGGGGTGCGTAAGTCCTGATCTTGTAAAGGCTGCGCGGTACATACGCAATTATCTTAAAGCATCACTATGACCGATGCGACATCATGTAAAGATTGGTGTTGTTTGACCAGTCGCGTTCCGAATTGAAGGGCTGCTCTTTCTATACGTAATTTCCGAGACATATCAGCGATACCTTCTATATCTTTGACATGCGCGGCACCGATGAGACGACGTAGCATTTCCAATCCTGCAAACCCAACTGCATCGTGAAAGATATTCTGCAATATTTGCGCCTTCAACGCAGCATTAACCATTTTGAATTCAGCACTATAGGTATGCCACGTTTGCACAATCGCCGCTTTAAGTGCCGATTGTACGCGCAAGGCACCTTGATGCGAAAAATAGGATAACAGATAATTCGCCCAATATAATCCGAGGTCAAACCCAACGGGACCGTAAAAGGCAAATTCGGCATCAATAACTTTAGCTGTGTCGTCTTGGACCAGAACGCTACCTGTATGTAGGTCACCATGGGTAACGCCCTGCTGCGCAGTCAGAAAAACCTGTTTTAGATGCGCTGCCCGCTGCAAAAAGTCCGTATCCATTTTCAACTGCTGAACATCAGACGCTAATCCGGGAGTCCAGAAGTTCGTCTCGTGTTCAGTATAGGGAAAGGTGAACACATAATCGGCAGTTATCAACTGCATAGTGGTGTTGGCAAACTGCTGTTTATAGTGCTGCGCGGTCTTACTATCAAGGTTCTCAACATACGTCTGACTATGCACAACCGCCATAAACCGTCCAATTTGTTCAGGGATTGTGAGGTCCACTATACCAGCAATCAGATCGTCTCGGAGCACGTGTGCGTCTCGGAGGTCTTCCATCGCTATGACCGCCATATCTGCATCAAAGCTGTATTGCACAGGCACAGCCCCACTCACCAACCGATTGTAAACGTCCAATGCGCGGGATTCATAAATCAAACGTTTGGTAGATAATGGGTAATCGGGCCCCAATATCTTAATATATGGTGGGGCATGTTTTAAGACGAGAGAATGCTCTGGGCGCGTTGCATCCGAGACGCGATAGACTGTATTAAGGTTCCCATCACCAATCTCTTCTATGTGGAACTCCGTATCAGGTTCAAATGCACCTATCTCCGTCCCTCGTCTACACAAGTAGTCTTGGAGAGTCGCAAGGGTGAGTTCCATATCTTTTTCACCCGACTATAACAGCAGGTTCTCAGCTATCTGAATAGCATTTAAGGCTGCGCCTTTCCGTAAGTTGTCCGCAACGACCCAAAGATTCAAACCGTTTTCTATCGAGGCATCATCACGGATTCTACCTACGTAAACATCATCTTTGCCTGCAGCATCTATAGCAAGTGGGTACTGCTGATTGCTCGGATCATCCACAAGTTTCACACCCGGAGCAGTGGCGAGACATTCTCTCGCTTCAGCTGCGGTGAGTTTTCCGTGTGTTTCAAGGTTTATGGATTCGGAA
>VXZL01000088.1:3644-4144 GCA_009845505.1 Candidatus Poribacteria bacterium
GTTGTAGCAGAGACCCCAATTGTGTCATCGGCGAGTATTTTCCGAGTCTCATTGATCATTTTGACCTCTTCCTCATTGTCCCCGCCATCTAAAAAGGGCCAATCAAAGGCGACGTTGAACGCCATCTGGTGTGGAAATTTATCTAAAGTAACCGGTATCCCTTCGAGAGCGTCCTTTGTTTGCTGAACCAATTCTATAACAGCGCGTCCACTTTTGCCAGAAACGCTCTGATAGGTCGAAACAACGATCCTCTTGATACCAACAGCATCATAAATTGGTTTAAGTGCTACCATCATCTGAATGGTGGAACAATTCGGATTGGCAATGAGTCCGTTATGTGTCCGTGCAGCATCCATATTAACTTCAGGGACAACCAATGGTGTGTCTGGATCCATACGGAAGGCACTTGTGTTGTCAATGACGAGTGCTCCTTTTTCGACAGCTGTCGGAATGAACTCGCGACTGACAGACCCACCCGCCGATGAAAAGACGACATCCAC
>VXZL01000222.1 GCA_009845505.1 Candidatus Poribacteria bacterium
TCGTTGAGGTGTGCCAGGGTTTTGATGTTCCTTTCCGTAGACCTGAAGAAATACCCAAGCAAAAACCCCGCCATTTCATTTCGGGCTACACGCTTTTGCTGATGACTATTCCCCTATTCCCGCTTTAATGAGTAATTTTTTCATCTTTTGCCGAGCACGATGGATGAGTGCTTTCACGGCGCCCACGGAACATCCAAGGATTTCTGAAACCTCTTCGTAGCGTAAATCTTGATAAGTCACGAGTGTCAGTGCCACGCGTTGGTTTTCTGGTAGCTGTGCAAATGCTTTACGTATAATTTGTTGCTGTTCCTTTTTCTCTAATAGAACATCGGGCATATAACGAGTATCGCGCATTATATCTGTATGATAGACATCTTCGCCTTCCTCAACAAGGTCTTCAAGGTAGTACGTATTGCGTCGTGAACGGTTTCGCACCTCGTTTCGACACAAATTAGTGGCGATGGTGTAGAGCCAACTTTTAAACGATGCCGTCGGTTCATAACGACTTGCGCTTTTAAAGACCCTTAGGAATGTTTCTTGCGAGAGGTCTTCGGCGCGGTGGTAGTCATTAAGGGAGCGATGGATGTAGTTAATCAACGGATTTTGATAGCGTCTGACCAACAACTCGAACGCGCTCATATCCCCTTTACAACATTTCATCATCAAATCTTCGTCTGAAACAAACATTTTTCTATTGTTCCTTGCGGTGCGTTTAGGCGTGATTTACGGTAAGGCATCTTTCCGTAGACCCAGCCCGGCGCGATACTTGGGCTTACGCGCGCTGGTCAAGAGATGAATGAAGGTTCAACTTAAGGCGCATCGCAGTTTTGTAGGCAGTGACTGCCTCGCGTCGCTTCCCTTGGAATGTATAGACTGCTCCAAGTTCGGAGTGTAATTCCGGGTGATTTGGGATGAAACGAATGGCACGTGTGTAAACGTCAACCGCTTCATCGTAGCGTTTAAGCAAACGATAGGTTGCCGCAAGATTTAGATGTGCTGTTGCTTCGCTCGGTTCGCATGCAACCGCCATCTTGTAAGCGTCTATCGCGTTTTCGTACGCCTCAATCATAAAATAAGCCAGGCCGAGATGGAAATGTGCCTCCGCCGATTCACGATTATGTTGAATTACCTGCTGGAATTCTTCAATCGCTTTTCCGAAATCTCGTGCTTTTAAAGCATCCGCGCCCTGTTTCAGATGTTTCGCGACGGTTTGGTGCGTGTGAATATCAACACGTCCCCGCTGGATGAGTTCCTTTTGCAAGCCGCTGGAAGATACCTCAGCGTCATCAGATGTTAGCGCGCGTCCTGCATCAGTTTTTCTGTCTTTCATGCTGCTTTCCCTATAAGCAGAAGGCTGGATTCACTGTCTAATCTTACTGCGCGATGCGGAATCCAATCACGAACTCTGCGTATCCGTTGCTGAAGAAATCGTAACTCGTGCAAGTGCTATAGTCGTGATTGTAATACCATGCACCCCCACATGCTACACGAAAATTCTCATCATCATCGTAAGCCGTGTCTGTCCACTCCCAGACGTTGCCGACCATATCGTAGCATCCAAAAGGACTCACACCGTCTCTGAATGCAACGACCGGGGTTGTTGTTCCCGCGCCAAGTTCAGCCGTATTGCATCGCGGTTTGTCAATTTCATAGCCCCACGGAAAGAGCCTATCATCGGGACCGCGTGCAGCGTATTGCCATTCCTGAAACGTCGGCAATCTACCACCGGCATAACCGGCGTACGCTTCTGCTTCTTCACACGTAACCCACACAACAGGATGATCGCCTCTGTTTTCTGGATACCTACCGTCCGTCCAGTCCTGCGGAGGTGTATGTCCAGTATCCTGAACGAACCGTTCATATTGCGCGTTGGTTACAGGATAGACCCCTATCCTAAATTCATCAACTTCTAACGGTGCGCGTTCCTCACCGATACAGGCGATGCCGGCAGGGATATAAACAGTTGCATCTAACGCTTGTAGTGCCGCCTCTCGGACCTTCTCATCTTCATGTCCAAGTGCGTAACCGAGTGGCGAGATAACTTCCCCAACCGGTGGTGTTGTCAATTCCGGCATCGCCTCCCAACCGAGATCGGTGCTGAGTAGGATCCGAGCTGCGTCAGATAGCGATGCGTCGAAGTGCCATGTCCAGTAATCTTGGCATAGTTTTTGGAAGGCATCCGGCGCGTTGCTTTCTAAGAGGGCAATGCGAGATTCTTTTGGCTTTGTGATATTCAGGATATTTTTCGTTGAAACGCCGTTGGTGCTTTCCATGTTCATTATGATAGCATAAAGAGAGCGTTTTTTGCAAGCCTAATCCAGCCCTAAAATTTTGGGGATTTCAGTCAACGAAGCTATCTCATAGTCAGGTTGAATCTCTGTATCGTTCGGTACGCTTTCGCGATTGAGCCAGACGCAAGGAGTGCCAACGTTCTTTGCACCCGCAACATCGTTTTCGAGAGAGTCTCCTACATGTAGCATTTGCGTCAATTCACAGCCTGCGCGTTCTGCGGTAATCTCGAAGATTTTTGGATGAGGCTTCTCGACCTGCACATCTTGGGAAAAAACAACGAAAGCAAAACGTCCGTCGAGTCCACAGCGTTCTGGATAGGTGTTCCCGTTCGAGAGCAATCCGAGTTTGAAATGCGGTGCCAGAATGTCGAAAGTCGGGACGACATCAGGATATAACTCTATGTCTTCAAACCGATGTTTCCGATATATCGCATTCAGATGGGCAGCGAGTTCTTTATCTGGGCAACCGACGTGTTCGAGCGTCCGCTCAAATGCGCCTCGCCGAATTTCTTCTAAGCTCCAGACTTTACCCTTCACCTCTTCGGCAAATTGTTCACGAATCGCAATCATTTCGTCGATTGTCAGGTTTAGGACGCGCGGCGTCGGTCGCTGTTTCTGCAGCGCCGCGAGTGTATGTTTGAGGGAATGACGCATGACTTTATGGAAGTCCCACAAGGTCATGTCGCCGTCAAAAGAGATTGCTGAAATTCGCAAGATGTCCTCCATTAGAGATTAGGATACCGGAACGCCGATAGAGGCGTGAATCTGGGCGAACTTCCATGATGCGTCAGTCTTTTCCAAGACCCCCGTCATCCGCATCACGAATTCCTCCGGTGTACCTTGCCATCTGAGTCGCCAGACTTGGCGCGTGTAGAACCACGCGGCAGCGTCGCGTTCCTGCACATCGAGGTTAATAAACGTGATGCTGAAATCCTCAGTGCTTGCAACGTGATTTTGGTAATACGCGGCGATTTCTGCACTGCCCTCAATAACTTCATCAGCATCGGTGCCAATCTTGACGTAATGGGAAGCAGGCAGCATCATTGCAATGAGGGTTTCAGCATCTCTGGCAACGAGTGCGTCAAAATACGCTTGGACGGTATCATGCACATTCGGCATCGTGGATTCCTGTGAGTGCGTTCCATAAAGCGACACTCATCTGTTCACACGCTTGGATAACGGTGGCGTGTGACTCCGATGGCAATTCAGCGATTCGCGCAAGCAGCATCTCCGCTTCATGGTCGTTGTGCGCATGCGTTTCAAAATACGTTTCTACTGTTTTCGGGAGTTGGTAGAACGCTTTCAGCCCTACTAATTTCGATTGCGCTGTTGCCGGTTGCTGTGCCTCAAAGGCGTAGAGTGCGCCGAGTGCCGTAGTGCGTTCGGAGAAGAGTTCGTTTGCGGTTTCGACAAGGGTTTTCACCTGCGGAATCTCTGCTTCAGAAACGGTCGTGTCGAGACCGGTCGCGAAGTCAGCCCACAAGTCGATATGTTCGATCTCTTCTGCTGCGGTTTCGGCATCCCCGACGGCTTCCCATCCATCCGGCACGGTGGATATGAAAGCACCGTACTCACTGGCATAGGAACGCAGTGCGCTGAGTGGCAATTCGCCAGTGCTCCACGCTTGATAAAATGGGTGATTAAGCAGATTATGGTCTGTGATTTTACTGTCTAATGCGTGTTTGAAATCCATCAAATTGGTTACTCCGTTTCTTTTTTTCTGGGTAAAATTCAACAGCACGGCGTTGTCTTTAGGGACTGGTGAACCTGAAACCGAAAGGAGCCGTCTGTGAGATGTTTTTAGTATAACATAGGGTGGGTATCGG
>VXZL01000092.1 GCA_009845505.1 Candidatus Poribacteria bacterium
ATTCCAATTTTCCCCAAACTCAGTAGGTGCGGTTTGTAACCGCACCGGACCTTACCGAATTATTTATTTAAACTTCATCTAACCGCACCTACCGGAGGGTGTTTGAGAAGGAAAATGAACGTATGGCTACACCCAAGCGGGTGCTTGTTACAGGTGCGACGGGACAGATTGGTTACATGACATACAAACGGCTGGAGGAACAGCCAGAGAAGTACGATGCGTCCGCACTCGACTACAAACGCGAGCCGTCTGTGCGCGTTCCGGGGGCATGGACGCTTGAAATTCCTGATGAGAAATTCAGCCTGTGCGATATTTCTGATTTTGATCAAGTCCAACGCGCCGTTGAAGGTATGGATGTTGTCGCACATCTTGCCGCAGATCCGAGCGGAGAGAGTTGGGAGAGTTTGCTAAATAACAACATCATTGGGACTTACAATGTCTTTGAGGCGTGCAAAGCCGCCGGTGTTGGACGTATCGTCGCCGCCAGCAGTATTACCGTCTCACAGGGGCATCGCGATCAAGAGCCGTACAAGGCAATGGTGGAACGCCGACATGCCGACATACCCGACGATGTAGAGATGATTACGCCGGATATACCGGCAGAACCGAGAGGGCTATACGCTTCAACGAAAGTGTGGACGGAGTCTTTGGCGCGAACATACTCCCATCGTCATGGGATGTCGTGTATCTGTGTCCGCATCGGTCAAGTCGAGCGGGATCGTCCGCGTCCCCCACAGGGTGCCGACATCTATGTGAGCCAACGCGATATCGTCCAGATATTCGAGCGGTGCATCAATGCTGAGGATAGTTTGCGATTTGAGATTTTCTACGGCATGTCAAACAACGATTTACGTTGGGTGGACATCTCGAATGCAAAGCGAAAGGTTGGGTTTGTCCCACAGGATCGAGCAGAAGATAGCCACGACTACGACGCGTAGGTAAGAATGCCTCTTGGTAGGAGCGAGCTGTGCTCGCGATCTCTAAGAATTACTAACGACCAAAATTGTAGCACAAACTGTTAGTTTGTGGCTTTGCTAACATCTGGAAGCCCGGATTTAGTCTGGGAATAGACGAAATCCATAGCGCAGGTCGCGTGTGGACTTGCGGGACAATGTATTACATTCTTGTTCGGGAGTGTTTAGGTGACTCGCGTCCCCAACAAGTTGGGGCATCCCGAAAGGTTACCGAAATGTCGCGAGCGGAGCTCGCTCCTACAGAAGAAACTATACACATAAAACAAATGGAGGAATTCGGGGATGGCGAAAACGGTTTGCATTGTTGGAACAATGGATACAAAAGGTGTAGAATTCGCATTCATTAAATCGCAGATAGAATCAGCCGGGGTATCAACGTGTGTTATCAATACAGGGATATTGGGCGAACCGCAATTAAGCCCGGACGTTTCTGCAGATGAAGTCGCACAGGCAGGGGGTTCATCGCTACAAGCGTTGCGAGACGAAGGCGACCGCGGGAACAGTGTCGCTGTGATGGCGCAAGGTGCCGCCACGCTTGTTACTGAGGGGCACGCTGCAGGCGAAATTGATGGGATCATCTCGCTCGGCGGCTCCGCAGGGACGACCATCGGCACGACGGCGATGCAGGCGGTGCCTGTCGGTGTCCCGAAAATTATGGTCTCAACCTTGGCATCGGGTGATACGAGTCCTTATGTGCAGTCAAAAGATATTTGTATGATGTACTCTGTCGTAGATATTGCGGGCATCAACCGTTTGTCACGGCAGATTCTCGCCAACGCTGCCGGCGCGATTGTCGGTATGGTGAACGCCGAGGCACCCGCAGCAACAGCGGACAAACCGCTCATCGCAGCGACAATGTTCGGCGTGACGACCCCATGTGTTACAAAGGCACGCGAAGTCCTTGAAGCCGCTGGCTATGAAGTGCTTGTTTTCCACGCAACCGGTACCGGTGGACAGGCGATGGAGGATCTTGTGAAAGGCGGATTCCTCGCCGGTGTGTTAGACGTAACGACGACAGAGCTCGCCGATGAATTGGTAGGCGGAGTCCTCAGTGCGGGGCCTGACCGATTGGAAGCCGCGGGAGAAACCGGAGTGCCGCAAGTCGTTGCACCGGGAGCATTGGATATGGTGAACTTCGGTCCGCCGGATACGGTCCCAGAGCAATTCAGCGATCGGCTGTTCTATCAGCACAATCCGACGGTGACACTCATGCGGACGACGCCTGAAGAGACTGCCGAACTCGGACGGATTATGGCGCGCAAACTCAGTGAAGCAAAGGGACCTACGACGGTTATAATTCCAACACGCGGTGTCTCGGCGATTGACCAAACCGGGCAGCCCTTTGATTCCCCTGAAGCGCGGGCGGCGTGGATTGAGAACCTAAAGGCACACATCGCGGACAATGTTACGGTTATTGAGATGGACGCGCACATCAATGACGATGAATTCGCAACCCAGCTCGCAGAGACGTTGTTGGCAAGTATACAATAAAGAGGAAACATAATGCCGAAAACCTATAGAACACTCACAGAATCAGACGTTAGTCACTTCATTGAGAAAGGACATGTTATTCTGAAAGGCTGCTTCTCACGCGAGTTAGCGGAAGAGTGGCGCGCCTTCGCTTTTAAGCGGCTCGGTTATGACCCCGACGATCCGACGACATGGGAACAACCCCGTGTGCATCTACCTTCCATGAATCGGGTGCTAATTGAGGATGTCGCACCGAGGGCTTATGATGCCATCTGTGATCTACTCGGCGGCGAAGACAGGATTACCAATTTTTGGAGCGACGCAAAGCCAGGGTGGAGTGACGGCTTTATTATCAACTTCGGATTAGGGGCAGACCAACCGTGGCAACCGCCTTCCCCAGAAGTCACGGGTTGGCATAAAGACGGCGATTTCTTCCGACACTTTCTCGATAGTCCAGAACAAGGGTTGCTGACGATTGTCGTCTGGTCGGACATTTATCCAAAAAGCGGTGGGACGTTTGTGGCGTGTGATTCAGTCCAGCATGTCGCACAACGACTCTATGAACACCCAGAAGGGTTGTTACCGAGCGGTTTCGGGCAGCTCATTGGCAAATGCAAAGACTTTGTAGAAATTACGGGAGAAGCGGGGGATGTTGTGCTACTACATCCGTTCATCTTGCACGCCGCTTCACAGAACCCTTCCGGTCGCGCCCGTTTCATCACCAACCCACCCGTTGCCCTCAAGGCGCCGATGAATTTCAACCGTGAGGATCCAGACGATTTCTCACCCGTGGAATTGGGAGTCCTGCACGGGTTAGGGAAAGACCGCCTCGATTTCAAGCCGACAGCACCACGGGAACGCCTCGTACCAGAGCGTCTCAAGCGTCAACAGAAGATGCTTGAAGAGCAGAAGAAACGACTGGAGCTGGAGGAATAGGGGTTTTGGGTTATATAAATTGATGGGCAATGAATTGCCCTACTACAAACGGGAGATCGGTTCGTAGTAGTGCGATTTATCGCACGTTTACTTTAGACGTTTTGGTTCGTAGTAGTGCGATTTATCGCACGTTTACTTCATTGAGACGCTGCTTTTTGGGGGTCTTGTGATGTCGGTGAGAGTGTAGGTTGCTTTTTCCGTAAAGCAATGATTGATACAACCAAAGCACCAATAGCACAGATAGCTACCCCCCAGTCTTTTATTTTAGAAAAAGCGAGGCTGAGTCCACGCAGCTCTGCAATACTCGTTTCGACTGTCCGCAGCCGAGCGTCTAAACCGTCTATTTTTTTCTCAATTATAGCGATCTCTGCTTTGACTTGCTCTTTGACAACCAAGCGTATCTTGTCAAGGTCGGCATCCGTCAACTCACCCAAAGCAGGTACAGCAATCACAGAGAAGAGTATGGATAGCGCGAGTATCGTTTTCATAAGATATTCCAGTGCCAGTTTGTTTTATTCCGCTACCGCGGTGGAGTGAATTTTACCATAAATAGTATAGCAGATTCAAGAACACTTGGCAAGTTGTTTTTTCACATTCGGCAGTATCATTTCGCGATTCAGACAAACATCCCACAACCCCTCCACAATTATCAATCCCACGTAACTTACAACTTATAACTTACTAAAGTTTGGACTGTATTGTAAAGTTATGCTGCCTCGTCAAAAGGCAGGGG
>VXZL01000605.1 GCA_009845505.1 Candidatus Poribacteria bacterium
GAATACGGGGGATGAAAAAGTTGAAACGGAGACAGGACTGTTGACGACGCTCGCTTGTAGTTTGGATGAGAATCCGGTTTATGCCTTGGAAGGGAGTGTCTTTGTTGCGGGTGCTGCTGTCCAATGGCTCCGAGACGGTATTGAGGTTATCAATAGCGCGCAGGAAACCGAGGAAATCGCAAGGCGTATACCCGATTCAGGCGGTGTTTTCGTCGTGCCTGCCTTTACAGGGCTTGGCGCGCCGTATTGGGACCCGGAAGCGCGGGGTGCTATTCTCGGCTTAACGCGAGGCAGTACGCGTGAGCAGATTGTCCGTGCCACTTTAGAGTCGATTGCTTATCAATCGGCGGATGTCGTTACCGCGATGCTCGATGAGACAGACGTGGCGATTAACCGATTACGCGTAGATGGCGGTGCGACCGCGAACAACTTTCTCATGCAGTTCCAAGCCGATATTCTCGGAATAGACGTAGAACGACCGGCGCAAATAGAATCCACAGGACTGGGGGCTGCCTACCTCGCTGGGATTACAACGGGTGTATGGAACAATATTGAAGAACTGGAGACCTACCAATCTAAGCAAGCAAACCTTGAAAGCAATGCCCTTAAAGTTAGCGTCTTTTCACCACAGATTAACGCTGACCAACGCAATCTGAAACTCGCGCAGTGGAAAAAAGCGGTGCAACGAGTGATGGGTTAAAATGAGACTCCAATGGAAATATTCACTTGTTATCAATCTCTGTGTAATAGCAATCCTCGTGGCGTTTTATTTTTTCGATAGTGCCCGGGTCCGCAATGAGATGTACGCGCTTCACGCCTTAGGGGCAGAACGCGGGGCGGAACTGAAGAAAATCGTTGAAAATACAATTCTTGATGCTGTTATCAGAGAAATTGAGACAACAAAGCGGTTTGATGCACAGCAATTGGATCGAATACTCAATAGACTGAAGCGGGAACATCCAGATATGCGAGATGTGCTAAATGTCCACATATCCTTAAATGATACCCGTGTTCGTTCGAGTCTGATTACCCGTGAAGATGCCGTTGACATAAATCTGGATACAGCGGATCTTGCGCAAATTGAGTCGAAAGGGGCAACGATACGGACTGTTGAAGGACAAAACGCAACGGCTATGGTCATTAAATACACTGTTGTTTTGACCCCGCCAAAGCCGATTGAGTTGGAACCGAGTAGTGTCCCTTACGAGTCAATGCTTGATGCAGGAACATTGCCCTATGATGTTTGGTATGATGTTTGGTGGAGAGTCTTTGGTGAAGACATCTATGTACCAGACGAACCTGTCGTCCCTGAGGAGAAAGGCAGACGCTGGCGAGTTACAGATCAGGAGAAAGGCGAGCTTTATAATTTATGGAGGGATGATGAGAACTTATGGATTCAGAGATCATTAACCGGCTACATACAAGTGCTTTTTGATGTTCCTTATATTGGTAGGTCGATTCGATATTCATTACTGATGCACGCCATAATGATTGTTATTGTCGGTGCCCTGCTCGTAATTCTGATTGATTTGACAACGAATCATCTCATTATGAGACCGCTGGAACGCATGACGCGGATTATTCAGAGCGCGGAGCGCGGGGATTTATCAACGCAAGAGGATTATTCGTCAGATGAAATTGGGCGAGCAACATATAACCTCGCAAGGATGCTCTGGCAGCTACGGGATTCCCATTCGAGGCGGATTGCTGCCTTGGGACAATTCGCCGCTGGTGTGGCTCACGAAATTCGGAATCCACTCAACTCAATTGGTATGACGGCGCAACATCTGAAGTCTGTTTTTTCGCAATCCGAAGTTAAATCTGAAGATATTGAAGAAGCAAAAGAACTTTTGGATATTGTAGATGAAAAAATAACCGAACTCAAGCATACTTCAGAGCAGTTTCTTACCCTGAACCGTCCCAGAAAATTAAATGTGGAACCGGTAAATCTCAATACACTCATGGATCGTGTGTTATCTGAGTTCACACTCATTGCTGAAGAAGCAAAAGTTCAGGTAATCAGAAGCTATGATGAAACCTTGCCTGATATTTCATTAGATCCGGGTCTAATGCGACAGACGCTCTTTAATCTTGTGCAAAATAGCATCCAAGCAATGCCGAAGGGCGGCAGTATTTATGTGACCACCGTGTTGGAGACGGTAGATAAAACGTCCCAGCAGGTCGTCCTCGAAATTCGAGATACAGGCATCGGCATTCCTGAAGAGGTTCAGGAACAGATTTACGACGCATATTTTACAACAAAAGACGCTACCGGTGGCATCGGTCTCGGGCTCGCAATCTCTCACCAGATTATTAACGCCCATAAAGGCAAGATTGAAGTCCGAAGCAAGATGGGGATGGGAACGGCTTTTAAAATTAGTTTTGCGCTTGATCGGGATCACTTTCCCAAAAATTAGGAGTGCATAGGAGGAGGGCTGGACGATGGCATCTATACTACTTGTAGACGATGACCGGGCACAACTGACAATTCTACAGCGTATCTTAAAACGCGAGGGTTACACCGTTGATGTCGTTGGCGATAGTAAAGCCGCGCTTGAAAGTTTGGACAAGCAGATGTTTGATCTCGTTATCAGCGATATGTGGATGTCCTCACGGTTTGAGGGACGTGATCTGCTTCGGGAAATAAAACGGACAGACCCAGACCTACCCGTCCTTATCATGACAGCCTACGCCGAACTTAACGATGCCGTCAACCTCGTTGCACATGAGGGAGCGTTCTACTATCTTGAGAAACCTATTCAGGTAGATGTGCTTAAACGGGAAGTGAAACACGCCTTGCAGACCCGTGGTGCGCTTGGGGACACTGAGGACGGAAGCGATATTTCAGTTCCTGAAATTCAGATTGATGAAATTATCGGTGAAAGTGAACGGATGCGGGAACTTTTCAAAAATATGGCTCGGATCCTTCACCGTGGCGTGACACAAGTGCTTATTACGGGCGAAACCGGTTCCGGGAAAAGTCTGATTGCACGGGCACTCCATAAATACGGAAACCGAAAAGACAAGCCGTTCATAGCGATTAACTGTGGTGCTATCCCGGAGACGCTCATTGAGAGTGAACTCTTTGGGCACGAAAAGGGGGCGTTTACGGACGCAGCACAACAGAAGAAGGGGCTTTTTGAGGTGGCAAACGACGGGATACTTTTTCTTGATGAAATTGGCGATTTGCCTGTTCAGACGCAGAGCAAACTCCTACAAGTACTCGAGGAACGAGAAATACGTCGCATCGGAGGGACCCAGAATATCAAAGTGGATGTCTGTGTAATTGCTGCAACGAATAAAGATCTCATTCAGGCTGTCCGAGACGGTGCTTTTCGGGACGACCTCTATTTCCGGCTCAATGTTATTCCGCTCCATGTGCCGCCCCTTCGAGAACACCCTGAGGACATTCCGTTACTCGTGAATTTTCTAATCCAAAAATTTAGCAGCGAGTACGCCGAGGCACTCCCAAAACAGGTCACGCCGCAAGCGATGTCTGCCCTCAGGCGGTATCAATGGCCCGGCAATATTCGGCAGTTAGAAAATTATCTCCGTCGCATCTTTGTACTCTCAGAAAATGAGGTCATTGACATGGACGAGCTGCCACCTGAGATTTTAGACACCTCACTACCAACTACTGATCTTGAGTTTGATATTCCTGAGGAAGGGGTTTCTCTTGATGATATTATCAAGGAATATATCTGCAGTGCATTAGCAAAAAGTAACGGCACACAGATTCAAGCCGCGAAATTGCTTGGTATTTCGCGTCGAAAACTTCAGCATCGGATGCAGAAATATGGACTTCAAAGCCAGGACTTCAAAGCCGCTTCGTAATGGCTATTAATACCGTAAGATTTGTGAGTCAATCTCCTCTGCCCATCGATCAATGCCCCCAAGTAGACACTTGACCGATTTAAAACCGAGTTGTTGTAAAAGGAACGCTGCATCAAGACTGCGCATGCCCCAATGGCAATAAACCACCACTTCACTCCCGGGTTTGATGTCCCGAAATCGTTTTAACAACTCACCCAAGGGAATCGAGATGGCACCTTCAAGATGAACCATCTGATATTCCCACTCTTCCCGCACATC
>VXZL01000373.1:0-384 GCA_009845505.1 Candidatus Poribacteria bacterium
CAAATGGATAAACGTAAATGGGCAAACGTCCCACTGCATTCCACGGACGTTCAGAAAAATAGAGTTGATACTTGATTTTCAGCGCGGGGATTGCGGGAAAGAGGTAGTTTAGTCCTGCCAGAATCTCCAACCCAAACGCGATCCCGAAACCGAGCCAAATCAGCTTGTTGCGAAAGAGCGCAGATGTATTGCCGAGCAGCTCGACTGGCAGTGTTGTCAGTGGATAACTCAACTTTTCGTGATCGACCCACTGCCTTCTGATGATAATATTGACGCAGAGCATCATAAAGAGAAGAACGATCACCAAGCCGCTCCACGCCACAATCGGCCACATCCACGCTTGCAAGTAATGTTCCTGCCAAAACGTATCGTCGCCCTCAAAGT
>VXZL01000373.1:394-4090 GCA_009845505.1 Candidatus Poribacteria bacterium
CAAAGTAACCCTGTAAAATCCCTCGATCCGTAATGGTTAGCCATGTCGGCATGAATCGGAAGAAAAGTTCCGTCCACTCATTTTCGGGTGTCGCGAACCATCCGGCATTGGCAATCATTGGAACCAGTTGTCGGATGATGTCGTGACCGGCGAGTGCAGTCGCGACGGACACCATTATATAACTGAGCGCGAGCTCGCGTGATGTCGGTGCGAAACCTTTGAAAATCTTTTTCAGCAATGGGTTTATGAGTGCTAAGAGGAAGAAGGTAAAGAGAACTGTCGGAAAGATAGAAAAATCGGTGAGTTCCCAAACAACGCGATTTTCTGCAGAGATAATCCAGTAACAGGTGAGAATAATGAGGACTGAACCCAGAACGAGGGTGCCGACCAGAAACCGCAATGTTGACGGTTTTTGGTCATCTTCGGTTGTGTGTGACGCTTTGTGATTCATGTTTATAGTATATCATATCGGTTAGTATGGGGCAAACGATACGTGCCTACTTGATAGGGCTATTTAGCTTTCCGCTTTTTTAGGCGTTTTTGGTTCCCAGACCCGGTAGGGGCGGTTTCCTAACCGCACCGGATCCTTGAAAAAAGACGCGAAACTCAATAATTCCCTTAAAACTAAAGGTCCCTAACCCATTGATTTGTTCCCGTGGTTTATGCTATAATTCCCCTAACATCACAAGCAAAGGATTCAGGTATGGCAATCAAAAAATCCCAACTCTACGCAAAGTTATGGCAAAGTTGCAACAAACTGCGCGGTGGTATGGATGCCTCCCAATACAAGGATTACATCTTGACGCTGCTGTTCATGAAATATGTCTCCGATAAGGCAGAAAGAAATCCGCGTGAGGTAATAAAAGTACCAGAAGGTGGCAGTTTTGCCGATATGGTGAAATTAAAAGGCGACAAGGAGATCGGTGATAAGATTAACAAGATTATCGAAAAATTTGCTGAGGCAAACGGACAAATAAGCGACTTTAATCAGGCTGATTTCAATGACGACAATAAACTTGGCAAAGGCAAAGAGATGGTGGATCGCCTCTCTGGACTCGTGGAAATATTCAACGACCTTGACCTCAGTGCAAACCGCGCTGAAGGGGATGACCTTTTAGGCGATGCTTATGAATATCTGATGCGGCATTTCGCGACAGAGTCTGGCAAAAGTAAAGGGCAGTTCTACACACCTGCTGAAGTTTCTCGTATTATGGCGAAGGTTATCGGCATTGGTCCTGGTACCCAAAGGATAAATACGATATACGACCCGACCTGCGGTTCCGGTTCGCTACTGCTGAAGGCAGCCGATGAAGCACTGCGCGGAATTAGTATCTATGGACAGGAGAAGGACAATGCCACCTACGGACTCGCACGGATGAATATGATACTTCACGGTAATGCCAGAGCAGAGATAAGTCACGGGAATACACTCTCTGCACCTGATTTTACAGATTCAGCTACCCGTCTCAAACGCTTCGACTTTGCTGTAGCGAATCCACCTTTTTCTGACAAAGAGTGGATGACCGGGTTCACTCCTAAACAAGACGAATATGCACGTTTTGAATACGGCATCCCGCCTGCCAAAAATGGCGATTATGCGTTCCTCCTACACTTCATCGCATCCCTCAAAAGCACAGGTAAAGGGGCAATCATCCTACCACACGGCGTGCTATTTCGCGGCAACAAAGAGGCAGACATCCGCAGAAACCTCATAGAACGTGGGTACATCAAAGGCATTATCGGTTTACCTGCCAATCTTTTCTACGGCACCGGCATCCCCGCCTGTATTATCGTTATTGACAAGGAAGGTGCCGCACATCGTACTGGTATCTTTATGATAGATGCCAGCAAAGGTTTCCTCAAAGATGGGAACAAAAACCGACTTCGCGCACAAGACATTCACAAAATTGTGTCTGTCTTCAACAAACAGACTGAGATCGACAGATATTCCCGTATGGTGCCGAAATCTGAAATTGTTGATCCTGCCAACGCCTATAACCTCAATATCCCACGCTATATTGATAACAGCGAACCCGAAGACCTCCACGATCTCGACGCACACCTCAACGGTGGTATCCCAAACACCGATATTGACGCGCTTGACGACTATTGGGAAGTGTTCCCTACATTACGCCAAGAGTTGTTCAGAGCAAACGGCAGACCTGGTTATAGCGATCCGCAGGTGGAAACGCAACACGTAAAAACAACCATCCTTTCACATAACGAGTTCACAGACTACCTGCAGCGGGTAACCGCTGTCTTTGAGAGGTGGCGCAGCACACATGAACCACTGTTGGGTGGTATGGATGCGAATACCAAGCCAAGAGATGTTATTGATGCACTCTCGGAAGACCTGCTGATGCAATTCGACAATTTACCGCTCCTTGACCCTTACGATGTCTACCAGAAACTGATGGACTATTGGGATGAGGTGATGCAGGACGATATATATCTCATCACCATAGAGGGGTGGGTGGAAGCATCGCAACCGCGCGACCTTATCCAAGACAAAGACCTCAAGGAAACCCCCGACCTTACTCTTAAGAAAAAGAAATATAAGATGGATCTGATTCCACCGGCATTGATTGTCGCACGCTATTTCGTCGGTCTACAGGAAGCTGTTGAGATCTTGACGGCAAAGCAAGAGGCTGCTGCGAGTGCGTTAGCGGAATACATTGAGGAACACACCGGTGAGGACGGATTGCTCACCGATGCTGTCAACGACAGTGGCAATATCACCGCTAGCAGTGTCAAGGAACGCTTGAATTCCCTCAAACCGCAGTTGCTGCTGCTCCGCGGGCCAGAGCGAAACCTCATGGACGAAAGCAATGCCCTTAAGCACTGTCTCTCGTTATTTGATGCAAAATCCAAAGCGGACAAGGCAGTAAAAAAGACACGCCTTGCATTGGATGAATGGGTGTTAGCGCGCTACGCAACGCTCACCGAAACGGAAATCAAGCAACTCGTGATTGACGATAAATGGTTTGCCACAATTCAAGCCGACATTACAAGCGAAGTGCAGCGGTTGACGCAGAACCTCACCGAACGCGTCAAGGAATTAGAGGAACGCTACGCACAACCCTTGCCATCTCTAACGCATGAGGTGCAGGAGTATAGCCTGAAAGTTGAGAAGCACTTAAAACGATTGGGAATTTCACAAACGACATCTGTCTGAATCGCGGGTTATCGCGGACTCCACAAATTTCCGTGCGCTTGTTGTAGCACAAACTTTAGTTTGTGCATCTATAGCTCGCAAACTAAAGTTTGCGCTACAAGTAGAAACTTTTCATCCACTTTGTGCACGGATAAGACACAGGCTATCAATTAGGATAGAAAACATGCACACCACAAAAACACACGTAAAAAATCCATCTGATACCTCTGACGAACCCCAGAACTCACAACGATTTAGCGGTAAATGGGAAACAAAGCAGTTGGGAGAGATTTCGGATGTAAATCCTCAGAATTTCTCAAGTAACACGAATCCCAACTACAAATTCAATTACATCACACTTGAGCAGGTTGATTCCGGTAAATTACTCGGTTATTCTGAAGAGGTTTTTCGGACTGCACCTTCAAGGGCGCAACGTATACTTCAGAATGGCGACGTTCTTATGTCAACTGTTAGACCAAACCTTTTGGCACATCTATTTTTTGACGGTCAAGTGCCGAATGCAGTTTGCTCAAAGTGTTTTG
>VXZL01000284.1 GCA_009845505.1 Candidatus Poribacteria bacterium
ACCCGGGGAATGAAATACGGAATTCAAACCGTTTATTTGTTAAAATTATTGTAAAGTTTACCAGATTTAATCGTTTAAAAATTATTCTTGATGCAACGTAACCGATCGACGCGGTGGACTAAATTGCTGCGGTGTCAACGGCACTGCCATATTCCGATACACCTGAACCCGGTAGGAACCGAAATCCGGCACGAACATCAACCCATCATCACTGACAGCAACAGATTTGGGTGAACGCAGGTATTTCTGGGGTTCCAGGTCCGCCATGTCTCGCATCCGATTTGGACTGCCGTTCGTCATCATATATGCTTGTGATACCTTTGACAGTGTGGCATCTCCGAGGAATTGCTGCACATACCGTCCCTCTTCGTTGAAGAGTTGGATGCGATTGTTCCCCCAGTCAGCAACATAGATATCGCCATTCAGGTCAACGTCAATACCAGCAGGACGATTGAGTTCGCCGTTGCCGCCGCCAGACCTGCCGAATTCAAACAGGAACTCGCCTTCGGCATTGAACTTCTGAACCCGGTCATTTCGCCAATCCGAAACGTAAACATCACCGAGTTCGTCCACAGCAACACCCCACGGCATGTTGAATTCACCCTCGCCATCACCGTAGCTGCCCCACTGCAAGAGGAACTTACCGTCTTTCGTGAACTTTTGCACGCGATGGCTTAGACTATCCGCAATGTAAAGATTCTCGTCTGGGTCGAAAGCCATACCAGAAGGTCCGTTGAGTTGCCCAGGTTCAGTCCCCTGTTCTCCCCATGTCCCGATGTGTTCACTGTCCTTGTTAAAGGCGACAATCCGATGCAAGTATTCATCGGAGACATAGATATTCTCTTCACTATCGGCAGTAATCGTCACGGGCCACGTGAACTGCCCATCACCCTGTCCATAGCCCCCCATTGTACCGAGATCTTCATCCTCAACGGTATATTTCCGAATCATCGCAGTGCCGTCGCTACGACACATGATATACAAACGTCCCTCTTGTCCGATTGCGATGTCAACCGGAAAGTTGGTTGTCCGCCGCATACTCAGGGTCTTGTGAAATGGATACCCCGCACGCAGCAAGCCATAAGGTCTACCCATGATAGCCTCCTACCGTTGTCCCTAAGAAAAGGGGTGGATCTGTTCAAAATTCCCACCGACGATGTGCGTCGGATCTACACCCATCCACTGCTCAAGAAGCGTTCCGTAGATACCCCGGAAGTCAATCGTGTGCTCAAGGTCTTCACCGTGTGCCCAACGGGACGGATCAAGGGACGGATATTCGGAATAGAGTCCGCCTTTCACCCGATCACCAATGATAAACGCACCGCCGCCGGTGCCGTGGTCGGTTCCGCTGGCGTTGTCTTGGATACGTCTGCCGAATTCCGTGAAGACGTACATGATAACCTCTTCAGAGGCATCGCGCGCCCGCAGGTCGGTGAAGAACGCTTGGATGGCTTCCGTGAGATCCTTCAAGAGACGTGGGTGGTTTGGTACCTCGTTGGCGTGGTTGTCATACCCACCGTGCTGCGTGTAAAAAACGCGTGTACCGAGGTCAGCGAAGTGGACCCGGGCAACATCCCTGAGGCTTTTCGCGATGGAACTTTGCGGATATTCCACGTCAGACTGATACATCGCCGGTGCCTTCTTAAGTTCATCAGCACCTTTAATCACATCCAACCCCGTCTGGCTGAGGTAGTCCATCACGATACCGCTGCCGATCGTGCTGCTATACATCGCCTTGAATATCTCAAGTGCCTTCGTCCGGTGCCCTTCATCGCCAATACTGGTCATCAGGCCGTAGTTGTCCAAATCGCCGACAGAAGTAACCGGGATACCTGAAAGCGCGCAGGCGCGCGGGAGCCCCTGTCCAAAACTGACAGCAGTTAGAACGTTCTGGCTTTGCGGATCAAGTTCGCGGACGAGTCTGCCGACCCAACCTTCATCACCAATCTTCAGCGGTTCACAGGTGTGCCAGATATCCATTGCCCGAAAGTGAGAGCGGTTTGAATCTGGGTAGCCTATACCCTGCACAACAGCGACATCGCCGGCATCAAACATCTCTTTGAGAGGCGTAGCACTCGGATTCCATCCCAAGGTATCGTTATGGGGTAGTACATCTTCGGCTTTGATGCCTACAACAGGTCGGGAATCGTGGTAAATCCCCGCCGTGTAGGGGATAAGCGTATTCATAAAGTCGTTGCCGCCCGATAGCTGCACAACGACAAGGACTGGGGGTTTTTTCGTAGTAGCCATGTCAATCTCTCCTAAAGGTTAGCCAAGTTGATACTCTCTTGAAGCCACAATTAATTGGAGCATATTCACGACTTTGGTTTGATTCGCCGCTGCAGCGTCGTCGTCCCCAAAATTGAGTTCACCGCTCGCCTCGGCAAATTCGGTCAAGTACTGCTTCGTGGTATCGCCTACCGGCAGTGGACCCACATAATCAAGACATTGGTCGACAAACGCTTCCGCGGAGAGCGAGCTCCCATTAGACGCCTTCAGACGACCGATCAGATCCTGAATACCGGGTTTAGACGCATCACTCACCTCACGAACAGCGAAGTTCACACGAGACGTCAGCAGTCCACCATCAATCCACTCTTTACCGGTGTGCCAACCTTCGACTGTGGGTGGATCGAGAAGTTTCTGCCCCATTAACTGTGTGGCACTCGAAAACTGTCCCGCGCCGGGTTGCGGAGATTGGAAAGTTCCCACCAACTTCACGATTCCAAGGACGAGTTCTGTTGGACTCTTTACCTTCTTGAATTGCGCTTCCTTAAAGAAATCAGAATTAAAAAGGACCCCCAAGACGTGCGACAGATGTCCGTCGGACTCCATAAACGCGTTTGCGAGTGTATCAATGGCATCCGGGTCCTGCGGCGGGGTCACATTCCATGACGGTACCTGCGGCTCATCTGCGACAAAGAAGTTATAGAGATGTCGAGAGATAAACCTCGCGCAAGCGGGTTGCTCAACGATGATGTCAATGATGTCATCCCCGTTGAAGTTTCCGGTGTGTCCTAAGAAAGTTTTCTCACAGTCATCGTGTTCTTCTTCAACGAACATAAATGGCGGTGAGTAGTAACCGTGCGGATACAACGGAATCGGCTGCCCGAATGTCCAGCCTGTAAAAGCGAGGGCGCAGTTCTTGATGTCGTCCTCTGAGTAGTTACCGACCCCTAATGAGAAAAGTTCGAGAAGCTCTCTGCCGTAATTCTCGTTGGGTTCACCCTTGCGATTTTCATTGTTATCGAGCCAGAAGATCATCGCCGGATCTTTGGAGAGTTCGAGCAGAATGTCCCGCATCTTCCCCATACCGACGCGCCGCAGCATATCAATCTGGTCTGAAGATGCAAGGATATGCTGATTCTTGCCGAGTCCCGTTGCGAAGACATGGTGCCAGAAGAGTGCCATCTTCTCCTGAAGCGGGCATCTGCTGTTCAGCATCCGATAGACCCAGATACCGACATAAGCACCTTCGCCACCAAAGTAGCGTTCTAAAATATCTTCATCAATGGGAGTTCCACGTTCAGGATGGACGAGATCGTCAACAACGTTCTCGTAGCCTTTCTCGGCGTAGGCTTCCAACTCGGTGCGGGTTGCTCCAAACCCTGCGCGGCGCATGAGGTGCGCCATTAACGCAACATCGTTGTTCGACATGTTCACCTCCGATAGGTTCATAGTGAGGAGGGTCCTCACGTTAGCAACTTTCGATGGAATACCGTTTTCACGATAAGGTTCGTTCAATTATATTCGGAGAAATTACCGTAAGGTTACGCCTATCTTACAATTAAAGCGAAAAAAATGTCAAGTTTTTTGTTTTTCGTGGGTTTTCCATAACCACAAGGATCTGTTTTTCCTGTAGGAAGGGTCTCCGAATTCCAACTTGTAACCGAGAACTGAAAACCGACAACTGATAACTGTGGTAAACCAGAAAAATAAATGAGCATTTTACCGTCGGCCCGGTAGGTGCGGTTTCCTAAAAGGTGTGCTGGAGCCGCCAAACTTATCTGATAGTTTACCGACGGACCCGAAGGTGCCGATTCCCAACCGAACCGGTGGTGAGTGTCTAATTAATTCTAA
>VXZL01000080.1 GCA_009845505.1 Candidatus Poribacteria bacterium
GTGACGTGAGTGGGTTCGGTTAATGCGAGATAAACTTTTAGAAATGGTATTAGATTACAAGCGAGGAGAATATTATTGTGGAAGCGAAATTTGAGGAACTTAAAACCCGGCTGCTTGAGATAAACGATATATCGTCCGCTGCAGGATTGCTCCATTGGGACCAATCCACCTATATGCCCCCTGGCGGTGCTGCGGCGCGCGGTCGCCAAATGGCAACGCTTAGTCGTTTGTCACACGAAAAATTCACTGATCCCGTCATCGGGAAATTGCTTGATGCACTCGAACCTTACGAAAAAAGTCTCTCTTACGATTCCGACGAAGCGAGCCTCATCCGCGTCACACGCCGAAAATATGAACGCGCCATTAAAATACCCGCAGAATTCACGGCTGAGGTGGCAAATCATAGTGCGGAATCTTTCCAGGTATGGACCGAGGCACGTCCGGCAGACGACTTTGAGCGGGTCCGTCCCTACTTGGAAAAAACGCTGGATTACAGCAGACAGGCAGCAAACTTCTTTCCGGGCTATGATCATATCGCAGATCCACTCATTGAAGCGAGCGAGTACGGGATGAAAGCGACAGAGGTGAGTCGTATCTTCGCCGAACTCCGTGAAGAACTCGTTCCAATTGTTGCTGCGATCACATCACAGGAACCCGCCGATGATTCGTGTTTGCATCAATACTTTCCAGAAGAAAAACAACTCGAATTTGGATTAGAAGTTGCTGAGCAGTTTGGTTACGATATGAATCGCGGGCGGCAGGACAAAACACACCACCCATTCATGACGAAGTTCTCACTCGGCGATGTCCGGATTACAACGCGAACAAAGGAGAATTTTCTCGGTGATGCGCTGTTCAGCACGCTCCATGAGACTGGACACGCACTGTATGAGCAAGGCATTCAAATGGATTTCGAGGGGACCCCTCTCGCTCGCGGCACCTCCTCCGGTGTCCATGAAAGTCAGTCGAGACTCTGGGAGAATCTGGTCGGGCGGAGTCGCGGGTTTTGGTATCACTACTATCCGAAACTCCAAAGCGTTTTTCCTGAGCAGCTCGGTACTGTATCTCGGGACACATTCAATCGTGCCATCAACAAAGTAGAATGCTCTCTCATCCGCACAAATGCCGACGAGGTAACATATAACCTCCATGTTATGCTGCGCTTCGATCTTGAATTGGCACTGTTAGAAGGAAAACTTGAGATCCGAGACATCCGCAAGGCGTGGCGTGAACGGTTTGAAGCAGATTTCGGCATCGTGCCACCAGATGACAAGGACGGTGTTTTGCAAGATGTGCACTGGTACTACAGCCTCATCGGTGGCGGATTTCAGGGGTACACATTGGGCAATATCTTAGCCTCACAATTTTACGTCTCTGCCTTTAAAGCACATCCTGAGATTCCAGCTGAAATTAAGAGGGAGGGCAAGTTCAGTACACTTCACAATTGGTTGAAAGAGAATCTTTACCAACACGGATCAAAGTATACGGCACCCGAAATCGTTGAACGCGCAACAGGAAGTCCCCTGTCTATTAAACCTTATATCGCATATCTTAAACTGAAATACGGATATTTTTACGATTTAGGCGACGACGGCACTCAGCAATGGGAGGATATGGTCAAAGCGTGGCCCAACGGGAGTGCTTCGTAAGCACGTATCTTACAAATGGAGAATTGATCATGAGAAGCGTTTGGATGTTCCTCATTCTATTCCTCTCTGGTCTGTTGCAAGCATGCGGAGGTGCTAAACTCATTGATGTCTCCAAAAGTACAACCGTACTGCAACTCACAACGGTACAACAACAGACTATCCATCCTAAACTGAAACTGATTCGTGATATTGTCGATGACTATGACTTTGAGAAGAAACAGTTAGAGGCGGACTATCAGGTGTTTCGCGCTGGGCTAACAAATCGGTATTACGATCGATATGAAAGCGGATTCTCGGACATGCGGACGCGGCGGGAACTCAACGCATTCCGAGACGAGGCACGCAAGTTTTTGAAGCAGCGTGAGATCTTTATGAATGAGATTAACGAATTGATTGAAGAGATTGCCTTAGAACTCACCGATGCCCAACGGGTCAAATTTACGGAGTTGAAACTCCCAAAACTGGATGTACCGCTAATGCTCCAGCGTGATCCGTACAACGATCTCCGCTATATTCCGAATCACCCGCTCGGTGGAATACACACGTTTTAGCGTCCGGCAAACATCAGTTATGGATTACTACGTCAACCTACACGGTAAGGATTCAAACTCCGGTTTGTGTAAAACGCAGCCGTGGCGAAGTATCAAACGCGTAAATACTACCGAGTTGTTGCCGGGCGATTCGGTCCGGTTTCAAGCGAATCAGACCTTCGTGGGAAATCTCTCCCTCACTGAAATCAGACCCTGTAGCAGACGGAAAGTAGGTGCTGTAAAAATCGGTTCCTATGGAGAAGGTTCTGCGACGATTGACGCAGGTGTCGGTTCTGGTTTGGTAGTGAAAAACAGCGGCGGCATCCATCTACAGGACTTGAATTTCATCGGTGCTGGGGCATCAGAGAACACAGGCTCTGGCATTTTGTTCATCAACACCTTACTCAGGGATGCCAAATTCACGGATATTCGGATTCATCGGGTAAATGTCAGCGGCTTCAGGGATTCTGGGATCTGTTTCACGGCAGAACCCACAGACGGGAGTTGGAGCGGATTCCGTAATGTTCGGATTACGCATACCACAAGCCATGACAACGGAGATGCAGGCATCAGCTGTACCGGCGCATGGAACCCAGCGCGAGCGGGTTACGCACACGCTGATTTCTATGTCGGCAATTGTAGTGCCTATAGGAACGCGGGGATCCCCGGCAAGGGCAGCCATTCAGGGAACGGTATTATTCTTGCACAGGTAGATAGTGCGACTATCGAATATTGCTGCGCTTATGAAAACGGCAGACTAAACGACTACGCAGGTGGGGGACCTGTCGGTATATGGGTATGGGACGCGAACCGTGTTCTGATTCAGTTCAACGAATCGCATCACAATCGCACCGGTAGCAGTAAAGACGGGGGTGGATTCGATCTGGATGGAGGTGTAACAAATTCAACCGTTCAGTATAACTATTCCCACAATAATGATGGCGCGGGGTATCTACTGGCACAATTCGAGGTTGCGCGCCCTTTTTACGGGAACGTTCTCCGTTACAATCTGAGTGTAAACGACGGCAGAAGAAACAGTTACGGAGGTATCCACCTCTGGTCTACTGGCGCAAACGGCGGTATCACGGACACTACCTTCTTCGCGAACAGAATTTACATAGCAGAATCTATCCATGGAAATCCGGTTGCAGTTGACTGCGTGAGCGACGGGATTCACAATATTCGTTTCTATAATAACTATTTCCAGACCGATGGGAAGGCAGTGTTCGCGCGCGGTAAAACCAATCAAGGTGTCGTGTTTGAAGGAAACACTTTCGATATAAACGATATGGATCCATCGGATTTCACCGAAGCCGCTGGAAAAAGTTATCCAAAAACGCCTCAGCAGCTACCTTAACGCAGACCTGTGTATTTGGATTGTGACGTTGGCGTTCAGGACGTAAATCGGCAACCGTCATACCGTTGGTCAAATCGCCTTCGGTTTCGACCTGTACATAGGCATCAACACTCTCAAAATAGTCTGGAGACGTTAACACGGCAATGGGAAGGGCATCGTGGATATGAAATCCCCAGAATCCGACGTGTTGACGATAAAATTCCATGCAGGCTTGTGTCGCATCCCAGAGGAAGTGTGAAACTTTATCCTGCCGTCCCTCAATTTCGGCGCGCAACCGTTCGCCCATCAGGACAACTTGGTGTGTCGCATCAAGTGGGAAGATGTGAACAGGCACCCCAAATTGAAAGACTTCTTGGGCTGCATGCGGATCGACGAAGATGTTGAATTCCGCTGTTGTTGTGACATTGCCGTAGTCCTCAAAAACACCACCCATCACAATAATTTTCTGAAGCCTTCGCATTTTAGCGGCATCCTTACGGATTGCTTTGGCGAGATTCGTCAGCGGACCGAGTGCTACAATGATAAGTTCATCTGGATACTGCGC
>VXZL01000298.1 GCA_009845505.1 Candidatus Poribacteria bacterium
ATCTTGAGCTCTGTGCGATGGTCATTCACCATTGTATACGGCTGGAACACATAGGAGCGAATCTGACTGCCAAAATCAGTTCGTTTCTTTTCCGCTGAACGCTTGTTTTTTTCCTCCTCCTGGATTGCCTGTTCCAGGCGATAAACGCGGCTCTTGAGCATGGTCATAGCGCGATCCCTGTTCTGACGCTGGCTGCGCTCCTCAGTGCATTCTGCCGCGACCCGGACCCGTTCCCCATCTGAAAGTATGCCCGTCCAAATCAACCGTACACCGGTCTCCAGTTTATTCACATTCTGCCCGCCCTTACCACCTGAGCGAAACGTTTGCAGCTCAATGTCAGCAGCGCGTAAATCAATCTCAATGGTGTCATCAATCTCAGGATAGACAAATACACTCGCAAACGATGTGTGACGACGTGCATTTGAATCAAATGGAGAGATACGCACAAGCCTATGAACCCCAGATTCAGCCTTCAGGTATCCATACGCAAAATCCCCCTGAATCCCCAGCGAGGCGCTTTTGATGCCCGCCACGTCACCCTCCTGATATCCAAGCAATAGCACCTTGAAACCCTGCCGTTCGGCATATCGCGTGTACATGCGCAGCAGCATTTCGGCCCAGTCCTGGCTCTCCGTTCCTCCCGCTCCCGGATTGATCGTAAGGATTGCATTACGCCGATCGTCTTCTCCCGCCAGCATGCTCCGCAGCTCGAGGGATTCAACGGAATCAAGCAGGGCCTGGAAGCTTGCCTCTATATCCTGCTCAAGGTCCTCTCCTTCCTCTTCCGCAAGCTCTAACAACGTCGAAATATCCTCCGCATGCCCAGATACAGTCTCGAATGCATCAAGCCAAGTTTTTTCTGACGCGATCGCGCGCTCAGTGGCTTGTGCTTCCTCTGCATCATCCCAATAGCCGGGGGCCAGGCGTTTCCGGTTTAGCTCCTCAACACGTTTTGACCGTTTGGCCAAGTCAAAGATAGCCCCCGAGCACGCGCGCACGCTCCAGTAAGCCTTCTATTTCGGGTCGGGGTATCATTGTTAATTATGTTGTTGGCTATTGCACTGATCTTCCAAGATCTTATTGTTAAACTCTGCGGCAACCAATGATTAGGAGAAAGTTGTCGGATTGAATAAATTCATCATGTAACAAAGTGATTCCAGCACTTTAAACGGATCCTAAGGACCCAGTGCTCCTCAACGCACAGACGTCCCAATCGTGGTTGATGAAATCATGGGCAGGTCACACGCTATTATTGGCCGCATGTTCCTGGGCTCTGATTGTCAGATTAACACTTCCTTCCAAAGTTAAAATGTCTCTGGCCAAATATATCTTCCTTCACTGATCCACTGGTCCTGCAGGCTATTCTTCAAAAATTGCGTAGGAAAGTGAACATCCTAAGAGGACGACAACGAATGTCGGGTCCTGATATGATTTGGGGAGATTCTTGGCTAGCCCGGAATAAACGAATTCGTGATTCAATGTGCGACGAATTGAACATTAGCCGCAATTTTGGCTCCTTGGAACGGTTTGCCAAATTGTTACGCAGACGATACGCGTGATGAGAGGAAGTTTTCTCGGTGTTGCAAGGCGGCGATGCAGCCTAATTCTGCTTCTTGTTGAAGATTGATACAGCAAGGGATTCTACCATTTCATTGTTACCCTCAATTTGCATCGCCATTTTCTTCAATCTTTCATCATAATTATCACTTGCCTCTGCGAGCGTCATAATCATCTTGAGGAGCTGGATTTGCCCGTTGGCCAAGTTCCTCATTATTGCTAACATGTCTCGCATTATTTCAAATTGATCACTCATTTGCTGATGTCATTTTGTTGGTGCCGACGCCGATAAACTAACATGTTTCCCATTAGTTCTATTCGAGTCCGCATAGGAAATAATTACGTTTGTGACCTGATGGGATTCTCGGATCTGAACTGCAAATCCGAGTTCATTGTCGCATATTCCACTTCCCATGTTTTCCGACAAATCGACTTCAGATCGCGCTACGTGCTTCAATACAAGGGCCGTTACGGTACCGAGTAGAAGCCTTTAGGTCATGCGTCCCTGCATTATTGAGCAAACCTGGCAATGCGGCGACTAGCTTGGGCCACCTTTTCATCGGCCGCAGCATTAGAACAACGTACGAATCCTTCACCACTTGGGCCAAAAGCATCACCTGGTACTACAGCCACTGACGCCTCACACATCAAACCTTTTGCAAAGTCCTCCGAACCCAGCCCCGTTGACCGGAATCAGGGAAACCTAAAAAGCCCCTTCAGGCTCACACGTTCCGAATTCGTTGGTTGCAAGCCGTCCACAAGCAAGTACCAAGTATAGTTCTAAGTCTGTTTATACAATTAGGAGGCCGAAACCGAAATCCTCTTGCGATCGCGCAGCCACAGAGTGTAGCTAAAACCACCGATCCGAGTACGCATATCTTCACTACATACATGGTTGCGTCCTTCGCAATGATTGTTCCGACTAGACTGGCCCGCCACTCCGCGATAACCTACTCCAGGTAATCCAGTGTAGAGTGAAGCACTCGACTCTCTCGCCGCATCTGAGCACTGCGAATTATCAGCTGTACTGCCATGATGAGATTATACAATTCACAGAGTCTACTGGAGATACGGGTATAATGATGCAATTCCTCCATACTAGCGACCTGATTACTGTTGAAGAATTCTGGCACTGGGGAAGAAAACCAAGGAGGGAAAAACGATTGGGTAGAGTCTAGTATTCGTGCTGTCAGTTGTAAAAGGCATGGAAAGTATCGAGCAATATGACTGGAAATTCAATATGGATTAGATGTTTCTGTGTCATTACCTCCTAATCAGGAGCTAATCAGGCAAATGGGATTCGGTCCTCTCTTGTCGTTCTACAAAAGAGTCAAGGGTTAACCAATTGTCCTGATCTTGGGAACTAAAACTTGAGTATAGTTATCAATCCATTGTTAAAGTGATTTGAAACTAGATTGCAGTATGGACAAGAAAAACAAACCCAACCGCCCTCTGTCTCACCGTCGGTTGCCAGATGGTCATCACAATCCCGTAACTCACCGGAGAAGCTTGGATTTCCCGCAATCCCAACCACCGACTCGACCGCAACAGCCTAGGACTGATTCACAGGATCCTCCACCAGAGCCTAAGAAAGACTAGATGGAAGAGACGCACTCATCTGAAGAGGATGATCAACGTCGCAAGGAAGACTTTCGGCGCTTGGAGGAGATGCGCATACAAAGCACGCATAGCTATGACAAAGTGCTGATCACATTGTCGGCAGGGGCCCTTGCGGCCTCTTTTGGTTTGGTGCCAAGTTTTATCGAGGAGATGGTGATGTGGAAATCGGCATTTGTTGCAGCATCGGCTGCCCTAACTCTGACGATTCTTTGTGCAATCTTTGGTTTCTTTGCATCCAAGGAAGCGGCGAGGGCGGGGATCAAAAAGATGTCCGCCGGTGCAAAATTAGAGGATTCCACAAGCTGGTGGAGCAAGGCGATTCCATTCCTCAACTGGCTTGGAGGGATTGGGTTTGCTATAGGACTGATACTCTTGGTCGTCTATGCCCTCGTGAACTTCTGGCATGCAGAGCTTCAGTGCATGGATAAAGGGAGTTTATCATAGATGCTATCGGTCGCGACTGTCGTGACGGTTGTAGATGTATTCAAGGCATCTGGCACCATGAAATCCAGCGACACGTCAATAAGTAGCCTTGATGCTTTTCGTCAGCCTAGCTTCCTGGAGGGCTAGGTGATGAGAAGGTACGAGGGCCCACTACCATACTTAATCGCCGCTGCGAACGACACATATCGCACCAGTACGCGCAACACTGAAACTCCATGGAGAGATAGAAACTATTGACTGCACGTAGAACCCCAACAGCCGGGCATAGAAAAACGAATTGTTTTGACCTGGGGCGAATGAAGCGTTTCACTGGCTTCACGGCGCAGTAATGGAGTTGCGATAACCTACCTTTACTGCCCGGCGAAGCTTGATTTTCGTATGTAATGGACACCAAAAGTCCCTCGCAACTGTTGAAGACGCTTCCTTAAAACAATGGG
>VXZL01000012.1 GCA_009845505.1 Candidatus Poribacteria bacterium
GTAGCCTCTATTGAAATGCCTTCGGACGCGGGTTCGATTCCCGCCACCTCCATTTTCACACGGCTATCCTGTTCTTGTCCGTAATACATTGATTGCAAAGTAATATGGCTGAGTTCGAGAACATGCCACCTCGTATTCAAAAGGTAGTAAAAGCGCATCTATGCAAGGATGAACGTATCTGCTTATGCGTTCTGGGTCGTTCAAGTCTACTGCGTCCGGATTTCGTTTTTATTACGACGCGTCGGGTGTTGGTTTTAGATGAGCGACATATCGGCAGCCTTGCTGTCTCTTATGCGAATGTCCGGTGTAATGTTCTGTTCACGGAGATTCGCGATGTCCAGTTAGTTAGACACTTCAAACATCGACTTCTCAGCCAAGCGAAGCTTGAAATTAGCGTTGTGCGTAATGTCCATTGGATTGATAATATCAGTTTCCGTTCAGCACAGTCCGCTTACACCTGCATCGTTAGGCAGTTGGCACAGCCGGTTCTTAAGTAGGACTCACGTACAAAGTAGCGAGGGACGCTGTGAGAGAATTCTTGGATTATTTTATCGTTTCGTATAATGTCTGGTTTACAGCACCGTTGACTATCGTATTTCTGTTGGCAATCTTTCGGCTTGTCACTGGGGCAATGGACTTCGGTGATGCAGACGTGGACGCGGACGCAGATATAGATATAGATGCGGATGTAGATATAGATGCGGATGTAGATATGGACGCAGACATAGAAGCAGATCCGGGGATGCAGAGCCCTTCTTTTGGCGATGTCTTTGGGTTTCTGAACGTCGGCAGAGTGCCCTTGATGGTTGTTCTTATGTCGCTACTGACGACATGGGGAATGGCTGGGCTCATTGCGAACGCTGTGCTTAATATCCCGCAAAATTTGCAGTGGGTTTGGGTATCCTATGTCGTCGCGTTTTTCTGTAGTTTCTTGGGAACTCGGTATATTTCCATTGCCCTTTCAAAACTGTTTCCAGAGAGTGAAAAGGCTATTAGAGATGTCCAATTGCTCGGTTTGCGTGGTCGCGTCATTAGTGGACAGATTACAACAACTTTCGGAACCGCAAGAGTGCAAGTTCCTGATGGACCGGAATTAACCGTCAGTTGCCGTGCCAAATCAGGTGAAGACCCTCCTGTCAAAGGAGATATTGTTGTGCTCATAGACTATGATCGCGCGAAGCGGATCTTTGATGTCCGAAAAAGTAAAATAGCGTCGCGCTAATTGCGCATTTTTGTTTCCATATAAGGAGAATTGAAGAATGTTGAACGCCAACCTATTCATCACAATTGTCGGCAGCGCGGTTGCTTTGATGGTTATTTTTCTATTGGTTTACCGCTCCTTTTACAAAAAAGCACCTGCCGATTCGGCACTGGTTGTCTCTGGCGGACGCAAAAAGCGCGTCGTTTTTGGCGGAACCCTTATCAATCCACTGACGAACACCAGCCAGCTTATTTCCTTAAATACGCTCCAATTGCCTGTTGAACGGACTGGACAGGCTGCACTTATCACGAAGGATAGTTTACGTGTTGATTTGGAAGCACAATTCTATGTCAAAATTGAACCGCACGAGCAGGATGTACTCAAGGCGGTGGCGAGTCTCGGTGATAAAACCTTAACGCCTTCCGAAGTCAATAGACTCCTTGAAGGTAAACTCGTTGGTGTCCTTCGGAGTGTTGCCGCGACGATGGACCTCCAAGAATTACACGAAAAACGTCAGGAGTTTTCCGATCAAGTTCAGGAGGCGTGCCGAGATGATCTTGAACAGAACGGTTTTAAATTAGAAAGCGTCGCTGTCACCAACCTTGACCAGACCCCGCTTGAGGCACTTGATGAGAACAACCGATTTGATGTTGTTGCAATTCAAACAATCAAGCAAGAAGTTGAAGATCGGCAGACCCAAACTGCTCGGATTGAGCACGAGAACCAGGTGCAGCGTGAAGAGGACCGACTCAAAGCCGAATTAGCAATTAAGCAACGTGAGGAAGAGACAGAGACGCAAGCCTTAGAGGTTGCGAAACGTCTTGAATTCGCTCAGGAAGAGCAACGCAAATCGATCGCTACAAACAAAGCCGAGCAGGAACGCGAGATTGAAGAGGCACGAATCAAGCAAGAAGAGGTGGTGAAGTCTACGGAGATCCTGCAAAAGCAGCGGCTTGATACTGCACGGATTCAACAGGAACGCCAGGTCCAAGAAACGGAGATCGCGCAAAAGCAGTCAGTCGAAATCGCTCGTGTGCAACAGGAACAGACGATTGAGGAGGCGCAAATCCAACGCAGTCTCTCTGTTGAAAGAGCTAAGATTGAACAAGAGCGGGCTGTTGAGGAGGCGGGTATCGCCAGCAGAATTGTTCTGGTTGAGAAGGATCGGGAAGAAAAAGAGGCGCAAGCCGAAAACGCGATTCAGGTCTCGGTCAAGGAGAAACAGCGTGAGGCGGCATTGATTGAACTTTTAGAGGTCTCTGCACAAAAGGCGAGGGCTGAGGCGAGCGTCTTAACTGCTGAGGCGGTTGAGGAAGCTGAGCGACAGAGCAAAATTGCACTCATCCGGGCAGAGCAGGAAGCCGATGAGGAACGCATTGCTAAAGAGCGTGCTGCGGATGCAGAAGCCTACGCCGTTGTAGAAGCCGCTAAGGCGGAACTTGACGCTGCTGAAGTCAAAGCGCAGGCGCAGAGAATTCTCGCTGAGGCGTTACTGGTGGAGGCGAAGGCGAAAGCGGATGGCGAAGAGGCATCTATTGCGGCGAAAAATCAGGCAGACCCGAAAGTCCTCGTCAGCGATGCTATTTTGGCGCTCGTTGAATCCTTACCAGAGGTTACCAGCGAGTTAATGAAACCGGCGGAACGTATTGAAAGCATTCGCGTGCTTGATCTCGGAAACGGGGGCAATGGTAATGGCAGCAATGGAATGAACCGAATTCTCAGCTCAATTGTAAACGCTGGCGCGGCAGTACCGTTGTTTAAAGAGATTGTCGGCTTCAGTGGTGTAGATACCGAAAAAATTGCACAGACTGTTCGGGATTACGCTTCCGGGTTGGCAGTGGAGACCCAAACAGATTCTACAGAATCCGAATCAACGGATGCGGATTAATTAGTTTTTGGTTATCGGTTAAGAGGTTTCCGTGTAACGATTCATCACTCCTCGGAGTGTTTCACGTTTGAATAGATTGTTACAAAATAGTCTCTTAACTGACAATTGATGACTATTTATGAAAGGACAGACAGATGGACAAAGAGAAAGAGACGCAGATTAAGGTCAAAGTTAATTTCCTCTCAATTGACCGAGGGACCGGAGCACCGATAGTTGTTTTGAAAGAGTTAGACGAGGGTTTGAATCGGATACTCCTAATTTGGATTGGCGAATCCGAGGCGGCAGCGATTCAAATGCATTTGGAGAAGATGGAGCTACCCCGTCCGATGACGCATGATTTACTCAAGATTATGATTGAGACCCTCGGTGCCAAGGTAGGTGCTGTATGTGTGCATTCGGTGGAAGAGCAGACTTTCTACGCACATGCCACCTTGCAAGTGGACGGCAACGAAATCAAGGTGGATTGCCGACCGAGTGATGCGATCGCACTCGCGCTGCGTTGTGAGTCACCTATCTATGTTGCTGAGAAAGTACTCACGGAGCAAGGCTTCTCTGAGCAGGAACTCAACAAAGGTAAACGGCACGATCCAAAAGATGTCCTTGAGAACTTGGATGATGATACGCTGAAGCAGTTTACGGTTTAACGCGAACGCTAAGCGCACTGAGTCGCGTTGAAAATGTTCCGAATTATCGTATCCTCAACAAATCCGGGTGATATTGTCCTTGATCCGTTCGCGGGTTCCGGAACAACGCTTGTTGTGGCAGCGCAATTGAATCGAAAATCGATTGGGATTGAACTTGACGCTCACAACGTTGCCCTCATTCAGAACAGGCTTACCGAGCGGAGAGAATCGGACAATGTTTCCCGCTTTTTCAAGGATTATGCCTGTACCCCGAATTTGGAGGCGATTTGGGCGGAACATAAGATGAACGAAAAATTCGGTGCCTCTGACGCAGCTGCTGAAC
>VXZL01000671.1 GCA_009845505.1 Candidatus Poribacteria bacterium
TTTGTATGGACGAGTCTTTCGACGACTGGATCGGGAGTCGGGATATCCGGATCACCGATGCCGAGGCTGATGACATCAACACCTCGTGCCTGTGCCGCCTGCATTTTTTGACGTATATCAACGAAGAGATAGGGTGGAAGTTTCTGTAACCTTTCTGCGATTGTAATCATATTTTTAATTATGACCTCATAGTTAAAAAATTATTTAAGTTCAAGGATTGCTTGCTGGGTTTCGCTGAGGCTTTCCATAACGTTTGGACTAAAGTGCAAGCCTTGACCACCCCAGTCTGGCATATAACCGATGCTGTAACAATAGTAAAGCGTCCGCCTCGGTTTACCAGAAACGTTGATAACAGACCCGTGGGTTAACGCCTCCGTGAAAATAATAGCATCTCCTGCCGCTGCGGGAATAGGGGTCAAGACAGGGTTTTCATCTGGATGACTTCCCCAAGGCTTACGGAAATTGCTCTTATGTGCGCCGGGTATAACAGCAAAGCATCCGTCCTCCACATCACAATCCAGCATCGGAAAGACTGCCTTTGTTAAAGTGGACACCATCTCCCCGTTTCGGCAGTGGTACTGGCATTTTGGAATAATGGGTGTACCGTGCATGTGCAGCCCAGTATAGCCGCCTCCCCATCGGTAGATCGTGTAGGTGTGATTGAGTCGATAGGGACCGCCTGTTACGCCTTGGACAACATCAAGAACCTCTGGGATGTCAATGAGCGTGTTGAAGGTGCTGTCGGCTTCCAAAATATTGGAGATATAGAGCTCCTGCTCCGTGCGCTGCGTCCCCAGACACAGCGGCGGCGGATACGCCTCGGGCGGCATATTTTCGTATTGGTCTAAAACCTCGTTGCAGGCCTCAATGATTGTCTCTGGAACAACACCCTTTAGCACAATGAAACCCTGCAAGTCGAATAGATATTTTTGTTCGTCTGTCATAGTATTTTTCCTTTAAGGTGTTTTTAACGCTTACGGAACGGCTTCATATCTAAGGATTGTCCCGTTCTGCCCAACGACCCATCCGCTATTTGAATTACTGACGTAAATAGCCTTCAAATCTGTGCGTGTATCCGTACGTTGGGGTCTCCAATTCTGTCCACCGTCCTTTGTGTGTAGGACGAGTCCCTCTTTTCCGACAATCCAGCCTTTTGTTTCAGAGATAAAAAATACGTCGTCAAGGAAATTCGCAGTATGACTCTCTTGACGTTGCCACGTTTTTCCGCCATTATCCGTATGAAGGATCAATCCATCCATACCCAAACTGCGAAGATCCAATCCGACGACCCACCCCTTGTCTGCTGTGATGAAGGTAACGGCATCTAACAAAAAGAATGAGTGGCTTCTGCTAATAGCGGCGGGATGCCAATGGTCACCACCGTCGAGCGTAGAAAGAATCGTGCCGCTCATCCCAACTGCCCAGCCGCGTTGTTTTGAGGTAAAATGAATGTCAAAAAGATTCCAGGTCGTTCCACTTTCTTGGCGTTGCCAGGTCTGTCCACCGTCGTCTGTATGAATAATTTCGCCGCCACTCCCAACACACCATCCTGTTTCTTCGTCCACAAAGAAGACGGCGAGTAATTCTTGCGTCGTTTGGCTCTCTTGGCGTTGCCAGAGGCTTCCACCGTTTGTGGTGTGCAAGACCACACCGGCTTCCGCAACCGCCCACCCTTTTTCTGGAGACACAAAATGCGTTGCACCGAAACATTCAGTGGTTCGGCTATCTTGTGCATCCCATACAGCCCCGCCATCTTCAGTGCGTAGGATCGCGCCGCGATCGCCTACAACGTACCCTTCTTTTGAAGAGACGGCGCAAACATCGACAAGGAGATGGCTCGGACTTGATTGCGATTCCCAAGTTATACCGCCGTTCCGGGTATGTAGAATCGTGCCGTTTTCGCCGACAGCCCAACCGAGTCGTTTAGAGACAAAGTCAACGCCTAAAAGGACAGCATCGGCACTGTTGTGGAAACGCGGGCCGCCACGCTGGTGTTTCCATTTGCCTTTCCCGCCAGATGCCGTGTGGAGAATAACACCTAAGTCACCGACAATCCAGCCGTTTTGGGAGTCCGTAAAGTCGATGTCGTAGAGCGTAAAGGTGTGGAGCGGCTCATTGCCGAGATACTCCGGCTGCCCATAACTGCTTTTATGCCGTTGGTTGCTCCCGTCAGTGATGAATTCCCATGTCTGTCCGCTGTTAGTTGTTACAAAGACGCTCCGCCGATCACCGACAATCCAGCCAGTTTGTTCGTCAATAAAGTGGAGGTTGAAGAGAGCCTGCGCTGTCGTAAACTGCTCTTCCCATGACTGCCCACCATCTGTTGTTCGGTAAATATAGCCTGGGTTTACGTTGTTCGAGGTTCGTGAATCTCCCATACTTGTTCCTGATGTTGGCGTATTGTAGGTGATAACCCATCCCAGATGTGCGTTCACGAAGTGAACGCCTTTCAAGGACTTTCTACCAAATATGCCTGCGTCAGCCTGCGTAAACGTCTTTCCGCCGTCGGTTGTTTTGAGCAATGTCCCCCAATCCCCGACGATCCAACCTGTAGTTTCACCTATAAAGATGTCGTGCAGGTTATTTTCCGTACCTGTTTTGATATGGGACCACGTCTTCCCGCCATTGGTCGTATGGATGACTGTTCCGCTTTCTCCAGTGCACCATCCCTCTAATGCAGAGCGAAAATAAACTTTGCGCAGCGGTTTATCGAAAACGCTACTGCTCTGCCTATGCCATGTTTGTCCACCATTGTTTGTGTGGATGATGAGGCTTTCAGCCTCTTCCGTAAAGTCTTGCCCCGGAATAATATCTACTGCATTGCCGACTGCCCATCCTTGTGTTTCAGAGATGAAGTGAACGTCATATAGGTGTGAGCTCCAATCACCTTCCATAACGGTTTTCCACTCGTACTGGATTTGTCGTTTGGACGCACTGTTTTCACAACCGACTATAGATAGAATACCGATGAACAGCACGAGAAGATAATTCTTAGTTATCAGTAGCGGGTAGTCAGCTAATTTCTCTGGCAGTTGCCTATTGTTTGCATACCCCAAACATCTCTTTAACTGACAACTGATAACTGATAACTGAAAACCACTAAAAAAGGACTTCGCTAACATCGTGCAATCCTTTGGGAGCGTTGACGACCCATCTCGCTGCGCGAATCGCACCTTTGGCGAATGCTTCCCGATTGTGGGAACGATGAATGATGTTTAATTGTTCACCCTCGGTTGCGAACAGGACAGTATGATCTCCGGCAATATCACCACCACGGACAGCGTGAGTACCAATTTCCTGTTGGGTCCGCGCGCCGACGATACCGTGGCGACCGTAGACCCCAATCTCTGCTAAATCACGCCCTAATGCTACAGCGACGGTCTCTGCTAAACGGAGGGCAGTGCCGCTGGGTGCATCTGTTTTGCGATTATGATGTGTCTCGATCGTCTCAATATTGTAATCATCTCCGAGGGCTTTCGCAATTAATTCCGATGCTTGGATCATTACATTGACACCGAGGCTCATATTGGGTGCCATGACGCAGCGCGTCTGTGAGGCAAGCGTTTTAACGATAGCCAATTCATTGGTGCTGAAACCTGTTGTTCCAATAACCACCGCTTTATCAGCGTCAACAGCCTGTTGGAGATACTGTACAGTTGCTTCTGGCTTCGAGAATTCGATGATAACATCCGCGCTGTCAAGGACATCCTCAAGCTTACCTGTGACAGGTACCCCAATCTCGCCGATGCCTGCGACAACGCCAACATCACTTCCGATTTGTGGGTGTCCAGAATATTGAATCGCCCCAACAAGTTCCATATCAACCTGTTCGGCAATGCCTTGTGTAATACACCGACCCATGCGACCGCAGACACCGGTGATAACGACACGGATCATGTTTTTACCTTTTATAGTAAAGCCGAAAAATATGTGGATACTTATAGCACAAACTTGCCTCGCAGTGAGAGTTTGTGTAAAGTGTGCACGCAAACTATGGTAAACCAGAAAAATAAATGAACATTTTACCCCGGCCTGGTAGGTGCG
>VXZL01000529.1 GCA_009845505.1 Candidatus Poribacteria bacterium
AATTATTTGGGACCTTCAACTTTGAAAACGATGTTCTCCCAAATGCCTTTGACAACGTTCCGACAATATGCTATACTAACAAAGGAAATCCAGAGACCTAAAACTTGGACAGGAGAACATTTATGCTTAATATCAATCCCCAATATCTTGTTAACCATAAAGGCGAAAAGACCGCCGCCGTCCTGTCAATGCCGGAGTATCGCCTTCTCATGCAGCACCTTGAAGATTTAGAAGACATCTTAGACATGGACACTGCAGCAAAAGGCGAGACCCACTTTCGGGACTATCGTGAGATTCAAGCCGAGTTAAAAAAAGAAGTCAAACTTTGAACTCACTAACGCTTTACACCATCCGTTTAGAATGTCAAGAGGAATATGATAGATAAAACCCTCCTCCGGCAATTGCCCGCCATTGAAAATCTCCTAAACACACAGGAGATGCTCGACTTGCAAAATACTTACGCACGTCCACTCGTGACAGGGGCACTCCGCACCGTCGTCGCGGATGTCCGAAACGGTATTCTGAGCGGAAACCTCACGCAACTCCCAGAACACACCGAATACGCCGAACGGACGCTCCAGAAAATTGTTGAGAAGATAGGCGCACGCATGCGTCCTGTGGTCAATGCAACCGGCACGATTACACATACCAACTTAGGCAGATCGTTGTTAAGCACCGCTGCCTGTGAAGCGATTCAACAAGCGGCGCAAAACTACGTTAACCTTGAATACGATCTCGCAACAGGCGAAAGAGGACATAGAGATCGGATCACCGAACCGCTCCTGCAGCAGTTGACGGGTTGCGAGGCATCTACCGTTGTGAATAACAACGCTGCCGCGGTGCTGCTTGCACTTCAGACAATAGCGCGCGGTAAGGAGGTTATCGTTTCACGCGGAGAGTTGATTGAGATCGGTGGCGCATTCCGCGTGCCTGACGTGATGGCAGCAAGCGGGGCAGTCCTTCGCGAAGTCGGCACGACGAACCGCACGCATCTCCGAGATTACGCCGAGGCTATCACTGAAAATACGGGATTGTTGCTCAAGGTGCATCCGAGCAACTATAAAATCCTCGGCTTCACTTCAACGCCGACGATGGAAGCATTAACGGAACTCGGCGCACAGCACGGCATCCCGACAATGGAGGATCTCGGAAGTGGTGCACTCATTGACATGACGGTTTATGGTCTTCCGCACGAGCCACTCGTCGGAGAACGCATCGCCAGCGGCGTTGATGTCGTCACTTTTAGCGGCGACAAACTACTCGGCGGCCCGCAGGCAGGGATCATCGTCGGTAAGTCGGAATGGATCGAAAAGATGCGTAAAAACCCGATGATGCGTGCGCTACGAGTAGATAAACTCATCATTGCTGGTTTGTCAGCCACATTGCAACGCTATCTCGTTGGTGGAGGAACCATAACAGAACAGTTCCCGATGCTTAACCGCTATACGCGCGCTGTAGAGGTACTTCACGCTGTCGCAGTAGAACTTAGAACGCAACTGCAAGAACGCTTTGGCGAAAAAGTTAGCATTCAGGTTTCAGAGACCTTCGGACAGATTGGAAGCGGCGCGCTCCCTGTTGAGACCTTACCGAGTGTCGCGCTTGTCCTTGAACCGTTGGATGTTTCCGTTGAAATACTCGCCTCACATTTTCGAGATGCCACAGTCCCCGTCATTGGCAGAATCAAGGACGACCGCTTTTGGCTCGACCTACGCACTATCTATGAAAGAGAACAGGCTTGGATAATCGAAGCCGCTACAGAGGTCGCAAAACTGCTATGAGGGGCGTATCAAGAACCCACAAATTGCGTGCTGCAGGTTTATTTCTGATTTGTTGCTTCAGCGTCTGTGTCTTTGCGTGCAGGCAGGATTCTCAGCCTACCACTGAACCCCTTACAGAAATCATCTCCGAAGTCGATGGTGCCATAATGGTCCTAATTCCTGCAGGGACGTTTCAAATGGGTTCCACTATTGGCGATAGCGATGAGCAACCCGTGCATACTGTGAGTCTCAACGCCTTTTACATGGACATGTATGAGGTAACCAATGCACGCTATCAGAAATTCGTTGAGAGCATAGGCTATCCACAACCGCCGTTGTCCCATAATCCGCGGTTCAATGCCCCTGATACCCCCGTTGTTCATGTGAGTTGGCGCGATGCAGTCGCGTATGCAGCGTGGGCAAACAAACGGTTGCCGACTGAAGCGGAATGGGAATACGCTGCACGTGGCGGTCTGGTTGGCAAACGATACCCAAATGGTGATATAATAACTTATGTAGATGCGAATTTGGCTGGCGTAGGTGAAAGGGACAAATGGAAGTGGACGGCACCAATCGGCAGCTTCCCACCCAACGGCTATAATCTATACGATATGGCGGGCAATGTCTGGGAGTGGTGCTTTGACGAATACAACGACGAATTCTACAGTCTTAGCACACAAAATAACCCACGCTTCGGCAGAGAACAGGCACCCGATAACGAGAACTACCGTATCCTGCGAGGCGGCGGCTGGGGTGGCGCGCCTGAAGACCTTCGTGTCGCAGACCGATGGTATCATCTCTCGTCCGGCAGTACAATTGGTTTCCGATGCGTGAAAGACTTTTAATTGATTAAATATAGGCGTTGTTCCACTTCGTTTCACAACGGTTTTCAGTTAATTCAAGAACCTGCTTTAGGTGTAAAGTGGCACTTGACTAAGATGGAAACCACCGCGTAATGAAATTGTGAGTGATTAGCGAACAATTTGTCTTAGCTTTACATTTGGAGCGGTGACCAGACTCAATAGTTAAAAATATGGCAGTTGCAGTTGAATTAACCCATGTCACAAAAGCGTTCGGTACAACACTCGCTGTGAATGATGTAAGCCTAAAAATTGAGGAAGGCGAATTTTTCTTCCTCCTTGGTCCGTCAGGTTGCGGCAAATCGACGTTTCTCCGTATCGTCGCCGGTTTCTATAAACCCGATACCGGTGAATTACGGTTCGATGATACTGTTATGAACAACGTCCCACCGCATCAGCGCAACACAGGAATGGTCTTCCAGAACTATGCGCTGTGGCCCCACATGTCTGTCGCCGAAAACATTGAATACGGACTAACGCTTCGTAAACTCGAAAAATCGGAACGACAAGAAAAAATTACGCGCGCGCTGGAGATGGTGCAAATGGAGGACTATCATGACCGGGCGGTCAACACGCTTTCAGGTGGACAACAACAGCGCATCGCGCTTGCCCGCGCGCTTGTCATTGAACCGAGTGTTTTACTCCTTGACGAACCGATTAGCAATCTTGATGCGGCACTCCGACAGCAGATGCGCGACGAAATAAAACAGATTCACGACCGGACGAATATTACGATGTTCTACGTCACGCACGACCAAGTGGATGCCCTCTCTATGGCGGATCGGATGGCGATTATGCAGGACGGCGTGATCATTCAGGTCGGGACACCGCGCGAAATCTATCAGTTTCCAAGAAACGCCTTTGTGGCGAGTTTTGTCGGGGAAACCAATTTTATTGCCGGTAAAGTCCAGCGCGTATCGAATGGCACTGCTACAATCGAAACACCTGTCGGCGCACTCCATTCTGAAACCATCTATCACGAACTCGCACAAGGAATACCCGTGCAGTGTTCAATTCGACCAGAGGCACTTGTCATTGGCGGCGTTCAGAACGGCAATAACCGTGCCGAGAACAGGATAGACGCAAAGGTGACAGCCGTCAATTATTTGGGGAGAGTAGAAGAATACCAACTCGTAGCTGCAGACATCCCTCTCAAAGCCGTTCACTACAACCCCGGCACCGAAGCGAAAATACCGGGTGATACGATCCAACTTGCAATATCAGCAGAGGCGGTTATCCCACTGCCAGAATAGGAAAGCTTTCTAACTATAAACTTCTGATCACTGTTTCAAATGTAAAGCTAAGACAAATTGTTCGCTAATCACTCACAATTTCATTACGCAGTGATCTTCAGCTAAATCTAAATCCTTTTAAAACCTAAGTAGGTGCTCAACTTCACCGAAAACCATCGTGGAACGTAGTGGAAC
>VXZL01000510.1 GCA_009845505.1 Candidatus Poribacteria bacterium
TGGTCTCTTTTAACGGCGGCAGTAAGCACACTCCCGCGCTCCTTAAAGCGACTGCCGACTTTAAGGAAATTTTGGAACGGATTGCGGCGCGCGGCTGCCACCTGAAAGGACTTGACCCTGGATTGGTCGATTTCCCACACCTCCGTGAGGGTAGGGAGGTCTATCTCTGTTGGCGGATCAATGAAAATAAGATCCGTTACTGGCACGAAATCGAGGACGGGTTTGACGGACGACAGCGGTTGTAGTAGGCTATTCGCTATTCGCTGTTCGCTCATTGCTTAAAAAAATGATGTGTCGGTCCGTGCCCGTGTCCGATATCCAGCGCGTGTTGAATAGCACCGGTAATATATGCCTTCGCTGTTTCAATAGCGTCTCTCAAATCTTTGCCGTGTGCGAGTTGCGTCGCGATTGCCGCTGAGTAGGTGCAACCCGTGCCGTGCGTGTTTTCGGTTTCAACCCATTCTGCCTCAAAAAAATCCCAGTCCCCGTTGCAATAAAGCACATCAATCGCACTGTTAGCCGTAAGATGCCCACCTTTAACGAGAACAGCGTGACAACCGAGTTCAGCGATTACTTTTGCAGCATTTTTTGCCTCATCCGCGTTTCGGATGTCCTGCTGTGCGAGCAACTCTGCCTCGTAAATATTCGGTGTAATCAGCGTCGCAAGTGGAATCAACGCCGTTTTGAGGCTCTCAATCGCCTCCTCTTTCAAGAGTGAGAATTTGCTTTTGGAGATCATCACGGGGTCCACGACGAGGGTTGGTGGCGTATATTCTTTCAACTTCCGCGTAACCGCTTCAACAATAGCTGATGAAGAGAGCATTCCGGTTTTGACGCTGGCTACGTCGAAATCTGTGAAGACGGCATCCAACTGCGCTTCAATCAGCGAGATAGGCAGATCAAACGCCTCGGTCACCGCCACTGTATTTTGTGCTGTAACGGAGGTGATTACGGACATGGCATAACCGCCGTTGGCTGAGATCGCCTTTATATCTGCCTGTATACCGGCACCGCCACCTGAATCTGAGCCTGCAATTGTTAAAATCTGTTTCATTTTTTTAACTATTAAATCTGGTCACCGTTCCACAATGTAAAGCTAAGACAAATTGTTCGCTGATCACTCACAATTTCGTTTCACAAATCAACGGTATGAATGCCGTATGGCATTCCCCGGGTTTTCGGTTAATTCCAACCGGCATTGGATTATGAAAGTTCTTAGCGATCTGACACTTGCAAAGACAACGGGCGCAGCAACTCAGATTCGGTCGTAAAAAAACGTTTCGTCTGTTTTCCTGCGTTTTTGGGAGCCATAACGCCTGACATCACAGCAACGCCGAAGGCTCCTGCTGATAGACACTCAGAAGCACGCGCCGGTGTAATACCTCCCAGAGCAAAGACAGGTAATTTAACGCGCCCTACCAACTTTGTGAGATTTTCCACACCGACTGCGGGACCATAACCGGGTTTGCTTGCCGTCAAATAGATAGGGCTATAGGTTAAAAAATCAGCCCCTTCTGTCTCTCGTTTTCCTGCTTCCGCAAAGGTATGCACCGAGCATCCGATAGAGAAATCGGCACCCATTTGTGTCTTCACCGAACTCACGGATGCTGCATTTGCTGGAAGATGAACGCCTGCGGCACCGACGGTGGCTGCGACGCGTATATCTGTATTGACGAAAAGTTTTGCTTTGTAGTTTCGACACAAGTCAGCAATTGGTTGCGCTAAGCGCATCAATTCATCGCTGTTTAAATCTTTTTCGCGCAATTGGATGACGGTAACCCCTGCATCCAGCAATTCGGAGATCACCTCAATCAGTGGGGTGGGCGCGCATCTGTGTCTGTCTGTAATGACGTATAACCTAAAATCGATCATTCTTTTTTTAGACGTGCCGCAAACGCACCGTCAACGCCGTGTTCATGTGGAAAGGTCTGTAGGAAGCCTTGTGTTGTTATTGCGCTCGAAGGAATATCTGGCAGAAAGCGTCGGGCATCTTCGACGCTATACATCGGGAAGTCGGTCAAAAATCGCTGAACAACCTCCTCGTTTTCCATCGGTTCTATGCTACAGGTGCTGTAAACGAGGATGCCTCCCGGTTTGATGTGTTGTGCGGCGTTCTTCAACAAGTTATATTGCATCTCACTAAGAGCACGAATTTGATCAAAGGTCTTGTTCCACCGAATGTCGGGATGTCGTCGGAGCGTGCCAAACCCGGAACACGGCGCATCAATAAGCACAGCATCTGCCGCCTTAACGAACCCAAGGTCTGCTTGCGTCACGTCCAGCACCCGTGTTTCAACGTTGTTGGCACCGACACGCCGACAGTTCTTTTGCAACAAGGCTATTTTTTCTGCGGACACATCCACGGCGAGAAGTTTTCCGGCATTTCCCATGAGATGCGCGAGGTGTGTTGTCTTGCCACCCGGTGCAGCACAGAGGTCTACAATGAACTGAGCGTTTTCTGGTGAAAGAAGATACGGGACCAACATCGCGCTTTCGTCTTGGACATAGATATCCTCGCGACGGAGGATATCCTTCAACGTCTGGTCGCCAGTAGCATCAAAAGCAGTGATGGCACGGTTTTCGAGTACCAAGCCGTCGGGGACAATTTTGGAGACCTTTGCGGCAATGCCGTTCGTTTCTAAAGATTGACAAACTTCTTCGCGTTGTGTCAGGAGGGAATTTACGCGGAACGCGAGCGGTGCGATCTGGTTGCTCGCGCGACAGAATGCTAAGGTCCACGAAACGCCGCGGGTCTGCAGCCACCGCTTTACCAACCACGTCGGATAGGACAATGAAATTGCAATATGTTCGATCGGGTTTGCATCGAGTGGTGGGTAAGCTAATGTTCTGCCTTTGCGTTGTACGGAACGAAGAACGGCATTTATAAAACCTGCGGTCTTTCGTCCGCGAGCAGATTTGCGGAGGTGAGAAGTGGCGAGTTGGACGGTTTCATAAATCGCTGCGTGTGCGGGTATCCCATCAAGGTGTAGGAGTTGAAATGCGCCGAGTCGCAGGATATTACGGTGCCGAGCGTCTAACTGAAATCGGGGATTGATAAACTGATTCAGAACCCAATCAAGTTGCCGCTGCCACCGGATAACGCCGTAGACAAGCCCGTTTACCAGCCGCCGTTCCCGCCCGTCAATTGTATAACGTCCAAAGGCACTGTCAACAACAGAAGCTATGGAGGCACTGGTGTGTGAGAGGGTTAGCAGACACTCTAAGGCGACTTTGCGAGCATTCATATAGCGGTTAGCGATTAGTTGTTGGTAGTTGGTTGCTGGTAGTTGGTGTTAGCGTTGTGGGAGGTCCGATAACCCTTAACTATCAACCATTAACTAACTATCCACCAACTCCTAACTACGCAGTTGCCATTAGTAGGTGCAACTTACGGATGAGTCTGGACTTTTGACGATTTGCTGTCCCTTTTTTGATAACGCCTTTACCGGCGGCTCTATCCAAGAGGCTTACGGTGTTCCTGCACAGTTCCTGTGCGGTTTCAACATTGCCTTCATCCAGAGCGGTCTCCGTCTGTTTAAGCATCGTCCGTAGTGTTGCTTTGCGATGTCGGTTGCGTATGCGTTTCTTTTCGTCCGCACGCGCATGTTTCTTTGCAGATTGTCTATGCAAAACTGATACTCCTTTTGAGAACTTATCGCCTCGGCAATATCGCAAACAACCGAGGTGTAAAATGTCTTTTACAATGCGTATCTTTAATGATACCACAAAATATGGGGTTTGTCTACTTTTTTTCATTGGCTGTCAGCCATCAGTGATCAGCAGTCAGCAGAGCGACTTAATGGTTTGTGGGAACCTCACCAGCAGAGGTGGAACGTTAATGCCTTATCCTCTTCTGAAATCTCCGTTGATTTCTCAGCCAAAAAGCGGTAAAATAGTTAGAAATTAAAAGGAGATTACTTTGATGAAATTGCTACTGCCTTTGTTAGTTTTTACACTCAGCATCGGAGTCCACGCCGCTGTAGCGGCACCTTCAGATGCATCCGACACACCTCCATGGAAACCCATAGGAAAATACACACAC
>VXZL01000316.1 GCA_009845505.1 Candidatus Poribacteria bacterium
GTTTTCGTCTGACTGCCCGTGTTATTCAACTTGTGAGACTTTCCATTTCTCTTTTACCGATAACCGAAAACAAAGTGCCTACTACTATCCGCTTTTTCTATTGACAAAAAAAGCATATCGCATAAAATAAGGGCATAGTTTTTGAGAGTCTTCCATACTCCCAACTCACTTTATAAAGATAAAGGACCCAAACATATGGAAAAGACACATCTACTTCATGCCCCACATCTCCACGCAATTTCGCGCAACATATTCGTCGCTGCCGGTGTTACACGACACATCGCAGAGGATGTCTCTGAAATCCTCCTCAACGCCAATCTTGCTGGACACGATTCCCACGGCGTACTCCGCATTCCTGCCTATTTGCGCGGCATTGATGGCGGATCCCTAAAGCCGACCGCAGAACCTAAACTCCTCGCAGAGACCGCGAATACCCTGAGCGTTGATGGGCAAGGCAGTTTCGGACATTACACCTCACGTTGGTCTATCAAGAGAGCCATTGAGAAGGCAAAAACGGCTACCTCTTGCTCTGTCAGTATCCGCAATACCGGGCATATCGGACGTCTCGGCGAATATGCTGAAGAAGCAGCAAGAGCCGAATGTATTTCACTTATCACCGTCGGTGGTGGCGGTAGAGGCAGAGGCCCAACGGTGCCTTTTGGCGGCGCGGAAGGGGCTTTCGGGACAAACCCGATCGCTATCGGTGTACCCACCGGAGATGACAGTCCGTTTATCGTTGATTACGCCACGAGTATGGTCGCCGAAGGAAAAATTCAGGTCGCCCGAAGCAAAGGCATCGACTTGCCGGAAGGGTGTATCCTTGACAAAGACGGAAATCCGAGCGTCAAACCCGCTGACTTTTACGATGGTGGCTCGCTTCTCGCATTCGGAAAACACAAAGGCTACGCGCTCGCCATGTTTACATGCCTCCTTGGTGGATTGGCAGGAACATTCGATGTGGAGCAAGGTTCAATGAACGGCATTTTCATGCAAGCCGTTGATGTCAACGCCTTCACACCCATTGATGAATACCAGAAAGGTGTACGTGCCTTCTTAGATGGCATTAAATCCACACCACCCGCCCCCGGCTTTGACGAGGTATTAGTTCCAGGTGATTTTGAATACCGGTACCGAACCCAAAGGTTAGTCGATGGTATTGAAATACCGGATACCATTTACAGTCAACTCCAAGAGTGTGCAGACAAACTCGACATTTCTATCGGCGAAGGGATAACTGAGGCGGAAGATAGGGCTCGCTATGAGTAGCTTTGCAGGAGGCAATTCATCATGAAAAGATTTATGTTTGAAGCCGCAGTGCTTCAAGCGTTCACAAGAAACCTGTTTGTCGCAGCGGACACCCCACGGCGTATCGCTAATGATGTCGCCGAAATTTTGATAAAAGCCAATCTTGCTGGGCATGATTCACACGGTGTGCTGCGTATCCCGTCCTACCTCGATGCGATTGAAAGCGGAGGTATCCGTCCAGCTGCTGAACCAGAAGTCATCCGAGAAACCGACAACACACTTCATATTGATAGCAGACGCGGTTTTGGGCATTATGCAGCACGTTATGCAATCCGTCGTGCCATCGAGAAGGCGAAAAGCACACGTACCTGCTTCGCGACGCTTACGCATACCAACCATATCGGCAGAGTCGGTGAATACGCACAAGAAGCCGCTGAATCGGGTTGTATCGGAATGATCTCGGTCGGTGGTGGCTCAAAAGGCGGCGGACGTATCCTTCCGTTCGGTGGTGCAGTCGGCGCACTCGGCACAAACCCTATCGCTATCGGCGTACCGACAGGTGATGATAGACCTTTCCTCATTGATTTCGCAACCAGTATGATTGCAAACGGCAAAACCTACGTCGCTGACAGCGAAAATCGAGATTTGCCTGAAGGATGTGTTGTTGACAAGCACGGCAATCCCACCGTTAAAACTTCCGAATACCGCGATGGTGGACACCTGCTTGCTTTCGGTAGACACAAAGGCTATGCACTTTCCCTCTTTGTCTGCCTGCTTGGTGGATTGGCGGGCACATTTAACGTTGAGGCTGGACAAATGGGCGGTCTCTATATGCAGGTGATTGATGTCAACGCCTTCATGCCACTTGAAGAGTACCAAAAGGGGGTCCGTGCCTTTTTAGACAGTATCAAATCAGTTCCACCCGCTCCGGGTTTTGACGAGGTATTAGTCCCTGGTGATTTTGAGGTCAACACCCGCACACGTCGCCTCGAAAACGGGATTGATGTGCCCGATACCATCTATCAGCAACTCCGCGACTGTGCCGAAGAGTGGGGTGTCCCTATGCCTGAAGCCCAGTGATAGAGAATCGAATGCTCCTAAACAGTCCGAGATTGACCTTGACATTACCCATGTAAAGGTGTTATACTTAACGATGTATTTGACGTTAATAAACATCAACTCCATTTTGAAAGGATATAGGGTGTTGTAGGGTACAACTTACAAACCCATATTGATAAGGTAATGAATCTCGGACTCACAGATAAAATAGCAGTCGTAGGCGCGTCAAGCAAAGGACTTGGACGCGCGATCGCACTCGGCTTGGCACAGGAAGGTGCGAAGGTCACGATCTGTGCCAGAAATAAAGACGAACTCGAGGCAACAGCGGACGACATTCGTAGCCAGACAGGTTCTGAAGTGTTGGCAGTTCCGACGGATGTTAGCCAACCGGAGCAGGTTGAAACCCTCATTAACACGGCGATTCAGCACTTCGGTGGTATTGATATTTTAGTCAACAACGCAGGCGGTCCCAGAGCGGGACGGTTTGACGACCTCAGTGCACAGGATTACCAAGACGCTGTTAATCTAAACCTAATGAGCACAATCAACCTCTGTCGCGCTGTCGTCCCGACAATGCAGGCACGCGGCGGCGGACGGATTATCAATCTCACCTCCGTTTCCGTCAAGCAACCTGTGGATAACCTTATGTTGTCGAACATGGCACGCACAGGGGTCATCGGCTTTGCGAAGACGCTCGCAACAGAGTTAGCACCAGACAAGATCCTCGTCAACAATGTCTGTCCGGGTATTATCTTCACCGATCGTATCCAGCAGCTTGCGACTGTCCGGGCAGAAGAAGCCGGAATCACATTTGATGAGGCACTCGAAAGGATGACAGCGGACATCCCACTCGGTAGAATTGGAGACCCTGCGGAATTCGCAGCGTTGGTTGTTTTTCTCGCATCTGAACGCGCAAGTTACATAACGGGGACAACGATTCAGGTAGATGGCGGCATGGTGAAGTCTCTGCTCTAACGTGCTTTGACGGAGGCATGATAAACGATGTTAGTGTCTGTAATCATTCCTGCGTATAACGAAGAGCAAACAATTGGGCAGGTCTTGGAGGCACTACGCGCACTACCCCTGGAAAAACAGATTATCGTCGTCAACGATGGTTCCACCGATGGCACATACGACGCACTCGAACGGTTCCGTGAGGTTCATCAGTTAACCGTCGTACACTGCGAAGAGAACGGCGGTAAAGGATGCGCTATCCGTAACGGGCTTCCCCATGTCCAAGGTGAAGCCGTGGTTATTCAGGATGCAGACATGGAGTTATCCCCGTCGGATCTCTCTGAACTCTTGAAACCACTGGAGCAGGAGGACGTTCAAGTCGTTTATGGGTCGAGGTTTCTCAACGGACGCGGGAACGCCAGTCTTCATAATTTTATCGCTAACCGTGTGCTTGCGACTTATACAAATCTTCTTTACGGATGTCGGATTACCGATGAATCCACCGGTTATAAAGCCTTTTCAGCGGAGTTGATAACACGTTTGAATTTAACATGTGAGGGCTTTGAATTCTGTCCAGAGGTTACAGCGAAAATTTTGCGCGCAGGCTATGGCATCCACGAGGTACCGGTCTCCTATTTCCCGCGAACGAAAAAGGAAGGCAAAAAACTCCGATTCTGGTCAGACGGCATCTTTGCTGCCTGGACCCTCTTAAAATACCGATTTATTTCAAAAACCGAACTTTTCAAAAATACTGCGCACGATGAAT
>VXZL01000392.1 GCA_009845505.1 Candidatus Poribacteria bacterium
AATAGCACTAAGAAATAGAAAAGGAGTGAGAAAATGAAAAAATATTTTTGGACTTTCGCGATTTTTGCGCTTTGTGTTGTAACCATCAATGCAACTGCACAAGTAACAAAAGGTCTACACTTCTATATGCCGTTCAACGAAGGGAAAGGCGACGTTGTTAAAGATGTCGGTCCGAAAGAATTTGAAGCAGAACTTCACGACAGTGTAAAATTCGTCAAAGGTAAGGTTGGAACGGCGATTGAATTCTCAGAGGGACCGGCGTTGATAATTGATCCGGGGGGTCAGAGTGAACTTTATGTAGAGCATCTCACTGTCGCTGTCTGGATACATCCGTTTGAAATATCAAACACTGCTCTCGGCGACGGACACGTCTATGGCAACATCTTCTATGACAAATCAGGGACAAGTGACGATAACGTGGAATTTGGACTTGGTAGTGGTGAAGGCATATATTGGTATATCAATTCTGGTCAGAAGAAGATGGGCCCGTTTAATGGTGCCGATGTCGATACAACGCTTTCACTGCCTAATTTAGGTTTAAAACCAAAGAACTGGTATCACGTCGTCGGTACTTTCGACGGTGAGAAAATTCAGATTTACGTTGACGGTAAACTTGAGGGCGAGAAAGATGTCCCAAATAACGGTCCCGTGATGGTCTGGAACGATAATAATATTGAAATCGGGGGCAGACCTGATACCAATGGGGGTGCTAACCTCTACAAAGGCTTGCTTGACGAGTTGGCGGTATACGATCGGGCGTTGACGGAGGCTGAGGTCGTGACAGTCATGAACGCGAAGGATATTCTGACTGTGGATATTGCAGGCAAACTGACGACAACATGGGGTGCGCTTAAGATGAAGTAGTAGGCACACGCCGGGTTCCGTACACAACCTGTCTCCAAAAGAGTAGGTGTGGTTTCGCGGGCGTACCCGTCGCAGCCACACCTTGACTCAGAAACGCTGCGCGCGTATAATGCAAACACAAGGAGAGGAGGAGAAAAAATGAGACACTTCGGAACACACGGGCCCGTCAACAAAAAAGATAATTACGTCGTTCAACGAACAAAAGAACGCAATGATTTCGTAAAACGTATCAAACTTGGCCGCTACATCGTGCTTTTCGCCCCACGACAGACAGGCAAGACAACTTTCTTCCAAGAAGCTATTCACACACTTACAGAAACAGAAAGGGACTATTTTCCTCTACAACTTAACTTCCAGATTTGCAAAAATCTCTCCACTGCTGAGTTTTACGACTACCTTTATAAAAGAAGCTGCATCGCAATTGAAGGTGTCTTCCAAAAACGCGAGATTCTACCTCCTACAGCACTCCGCGACTTTTTAAAAGATGCCCACCTGACAAACCATGTTTCGATGTTAGAGTTCTTTGAAGCACTTCCGAGTGTCCTCAGACCCCTGGACACGCACGCCCCTACGCCGAAACTCGTTCTTATTATTGACGAGTTTGATGGAATACCGCAAACAGAGTTGAGTAACTTTCTTTATACACTCCGTCAGATTTACCATGAACCGTCGGATACCCGATGCCCCTACAGTGTTGGTATCGTCGGTGTGAGGAGTATTACACAACTTAACTACGATCGCTCCATATCCCCTTTTAACATACAAGATGAATTCACGCTCCCAAACTTCACACTGGCACAGGTGCGAGAACTCCTGGCCCAATATACCGAGGCAGTCGGACAACCCTTTGCACCGGAAGTCCTTGAAACACTCCACAAACAGACCGCCGGACAACCTTTCCTCGTCAATAGACTGGCGCAGATTCTCACAGAAGAGCTTGACATCCCAAAATCCGAGACGATTCAGATGTCCGACTTCTCAAAAGCACACGCGCAGCTGCTCACTGAACGTAACACAAACATCGAACATCTAATTACCAATATCCGCAAGGACCCGCGTTTTGAAAAAATGCTCATGCGCCTCGCCTTTTATGACAGCAGCGTCAATTTTACCCTACGCAATGAAGTCATCAGCGAACTTGCAACCTATGGTGTTATTACAAAGGGACAAGATGGCATGTGTCAGATTCTAAACCCCATCTACCTGCAATGCATCATTCAAGCACTTACCCCCCTTATCAACGGACTTGAAGATGAATACTTCGCCGAAGACGGCCCGATGGACTTTACGGAATATCTTACACCGGAAGGACACATTCAGATACGCACGCTGCTGGAAAATTTCAAGAACTTTATCGCACGTGCTGGGTTCAGAATCCTACAAGTCCCCGACACACCTCAAGAATTCGTCGGGCAATACTTACTCTTTACCTATCTGGATGAATTCGTCAAAATTGTCGGAGCCGCGATGCACTTAGAGGTCCCAACCGGCAGAGGCAGAGCCGACCTTATTATTGGGCATAGTGGACGGAAGTACATCGTTGAGACGAAAGTCTGGCGAAACGAAAGGGCATATCAGGTAGGAAAACAGCAACTCGCTGCATATCTCAAACTTGAAGGCGAAATGGAGGGTTACTATGTGGTTTTCGACTATCGTCAAAGTTCAGAACCACGCTTTGAAACCGATACTGTTGATGGACACACCATCTGCAGCTACATTATACCTGTCTTGCAAGAAGCTCCGTCTGTTGCTGCTAGTGTGGTTTGATGAGATGCCATTGACACTCAACACCATAGCATGCCGGATTTTCTGAATTTCTGCCCCACTGCTGGATTGAAGTCCACATCCCAAACTTCTCTCCGACGCGGATTAGGGGATATCGTAATCGAGAATGGGACCCGCTAACCATTCCTGCCATTCTGTATCGTTTTCGTAGAAATCCGCCATCTCCTCCGCTTGTTCGCTTAGGATACGATCTCTCTTCTCCTTTGGTAACTGTAGAAACCTACGACGTTCACTAAGTGGTTTATCAGTAGACAGATCCATCGTCTGATTAAGAAGGGGTTCGGCTTCTGTATCACAGGTTGGCTCACCCCACAATTGAACGGACTTAATTCCAAAGGCAGAAGCGATTCGATTGAGGTCTCTCGCTGTCGGTTGCAGTTCCCCGCGTTCATACTTTGACAGCGTTTGACTGCTAACTAACCCATCAATTGCAGTTTCCAAGTCCTCGAGAGACATGCCACGAGCGAGTCTAAATCTTCTCAGGCATTCTCCTACCATGATTACAATACCCTTCATTTTTAGAACGGAATGTCATCAGATTCATCGGTTGTTATAAGCCCTAATTCCTCAAGAAAGAAAAGGACACTTTCTATATCCTCATCATTCACTTTCCACCTATATTCTTTGGCGATTTGCTTAATCTCTTCAATTGTGCCTTCCTTTTTCCAATCGACAATGTAATGAACCTTTGCCGCGATGGAGAGCTTATTAAAGTCCTCAGAGATTTTCTGATTGTTTATCCGACTCAAAGCATCTTGCCATTCAGAAAACCTCGGTCTCTTCTGGATGTCCTGCCAGGCCGATTCAAAATTATCAGGAATAAAATAGGTATGTCGGCGTATTTCACCAAAGATGTTCTCCTCGTTTGAAAAAGATTCCGTTACTTCTTCTAGCAACCCACAGTTTACCAAACTATCTAACTGGCTTGCAACGTAACTACTATAGGGACCATAGTAATACGGTGAGAATCCTAAATCAACGTTCATCAGTACTGATAAAAAATAAACCTTCTTTTGGAAAAGTGTTCTTCCTCGCAACTTGCCTTCGTCGTTGTTCTTGACAACAAGTAGAAGGACTTCAGTAATGTGCATATCAATTCCTTTCAAGTTACTTTAAAAATCTTACGCACTGCTTTCTCTAGTTTCGCCCGCTGCTTTTGGTCTGAATCAAGCGGTGCATAAATTTGCACAGTTTCTAAAGAGAGCGCATCGGCAGCGTTAGGACGCACGAAAGAAAGTTCCATTGCGTAATCCCAGATGTTTCTTGGTCGACGAAGTTTGTCATCGAAAATCTTAATTGATTCGGAACTCAAGATTTTACTTCGGCTTCCGTAATCAGGATTCGGAATTTTATGTTTATAGAGAATAACAT
>VXZL01000382.1 GCA_009845505.1 Candidatus Poribacteria bacterium
AGGAAACCGAATTCAATTCATAGAATAATCGAATAATATTCATCACGCCAAAAGCATATTATACGCGCAGCACCGTTGTGCGCGCTTTACTAATTTACGTATCGCGTTTGATAACGACCAAAGCTCTGTCATCATGCGTCTGTGTACTGCCACTAAAGCGTGCCAAGTCCTCAACAATTGCTTCACACAACGCCGATGCAGACAATACGGCGTTTTTGGAAATGCAGCCAGCCAGCCTATCCTGACCATAGAACACATCCAGCGGTGTTGCATTTTGATGTCCTTTAACTTCTTCCGAACCTACCAATACGTTTTCATTTTCGTTCAGGTCCAAGCCATCCCCAGCATTCGTCTCAGTGATGCCATCTGTATAGAAAACGACAATATCGCCCGGTGTTAACAGGCAGGTATTGCTGGCAAAAGTCGCCTCTTCAAATGCGCCAACCAACATACTGCCCGTTTTTAAAACATCTATCACACCCGTCTTTTTCCGGTGCAATGGATAGCAGTGTCCACCATTTGAATACGTGAAAGTGGAAGTCACAGTGTCCATTACGCCGTAGATCATCGTCGCGAAGAGGGTCGCATCCGTGTCGCGGACGACTAAATCGTTAATCCGTTTAAGAATTGAAGCAGGATCATCCTCTTCACGACAGAGCAAACGTAGTGCCGTTCGGATCATCACCATTAAAAGTGCAGCTGGAATTCCGTTCCCTTTCACATCACCGAGGACGATTCCGACCCGTGTTTCACTGAGCGGAATGAAATCATAGAAATCTCCAGAAACAGACATGGAACTCTGGAGCAGCATTCCGATGTCAAACCCTTGAAAACTGGGGGCTTGTTCTGGCAACAATTTTTTCTGAATAGCAGCAGCAGCCTGCAGATGTCCAGCGAGCTGTTGAACGCCAGCCTCGTTGAACCCAGATCCCATTGCGCTCATGAGAGGGTTTATATATTTGATGGGCCGTGTTCTTCCAAGCACCGCCTTAACCCGTGCGGTTACCTCTCGGAGGTCAAAGGGTTTGGTGATGTAATCATCAGCCCCGGCATCAAGCCCCTGAACTTTGTCTTCCGTTTGTCCGCGCGCAGTGAGCAGAATGACCGGAACGGTCTTTGTCTCCTCTATATTTTTAAGTTCTTCAATGACCTGAAAGCCATCTTTATGCGGCATCATGACATCAAGTAAGATGAGATCCGGCGGATCAAGAATGGCAGTTTCCACAGCCTGCTTGCCATCACTTGCCGTGCGTACCTCGTACCCATCTGGCTCTAAATTCATCCTGAGGAGTTCAAGGATATCCAGATCATCATCAACAACCAAAATCGTTTCAGCCATTTTCTTTTTGTCCGATCGGAATAAAAAACTGAAAATTACAGCCTTGCCCGTTATCGCCCGCCTCCACCCATATTCTTCCACCGTGCGCTTCAATTATTCCAGATGCTATTGAGAGTCCCAACCCAGTACCGCCTTGGTGTTGGGTTCGCGTACTTCTGAGTTGCTGGAATTTATCAAAAACCCTCTCTCGTTCTTCAGTCGGGATCCCGAGTCCCGTGTCAATTACTTCAACGTAAACACCATTCACCGGATTCCCATTCTGCCGCGATTTCGATATCCTCACTGTCACTTTTCCACCGTCGGGTGTAAATTTAATTGCGTTTCCTATGAGATTAATAAAGACTTGTCCGATCCGATCTGCGTCACCAATTAATATGGGTAGACTGAGTTCAGCATCCAACAACAAACGGAGAGCCTTTTCATCTGCTTGGGGTCGAAGTTCTTCGATCCTTCTTTCAGCAATCCAATCTATCTGCACTTGCTCCTGTTTCATCTCAATGCGTCCAGCTTCAATTCGGGAGACATCAAGTAAATCATTAATAAGCGCAGCGAGTCGTTTAGATTGTCGGTGTGCGCGACTCAGACTTTCATACTGTTTTTGATTTATTTTTCCAGTTTTTCCATCAAGTATCAGCGAAATAAATCCGACGATAGAGGTGAGTGGTGTCCGTAATTCGTGTGAAACCAAGGAAACAAACTCCGACTTCATCTGCTCTATTTCATGTTCATGCGTGATGTCATCGAAGACGTAAACCATCCCTGCGACGTTATTTCTCTCATCAGCGAACTGGCTTGCTATAATGCGAAGCACTCGCGCCTCATCATCCGTGCGATTTCCACCAACCCCGATTTCGGCAATCATCGTTTGGTGCTGTTCCATTTCCCGTCGTGAGGCAGACAACACTTTCAGATCAACGGTTTTTGTATCTGCCGTCGTAGATGCTTCCCCAACCACTCGTTTTGTCCAAGAAATGGTGCCCGTCTTAGTGTCAATAGTGATAAAATTCTGATAACCAGCAGTCCGTCCGAGATCTAAAAGCCGTTCAGCTACAGGATTGACGTATAGCACGCGTCCACCGGGTTCAACAACAACAAGCCCCTCACCGAGGTTCTCAACAATAGTGGTAAGTTTTTTTTCTTCCTGCCTGAGTTTATCAACCGCCGTTTTGAGATTTCGGCGCATCTCATTGAATTTTTCAGCGAGGACCCCGACTTCATCATCACTCTCAATGAGAATTTCACTGTCAAATTCACCCTGTCCGATACTGTCGGCTGCCTGTGCGACTTCCAATATCGGTCTTGCTATACGTTGGGCAGCCCAGCACGCAATAATTACAACGATGCCACTTGAGGCAATGGTAACGTAAAAAATGTATCTGTTCAGCTTAACGACCCCGGTGTAAGCAGAAGAGGTTGGGCGTGAAATAAAGAGCATCCAATTGCTAAAGTTTTGTTGCGTCTTCCAAGATTCGTTAGTTACAGGTCGAGTTCGTGCCCAACCGTAGACGCGTTGTTCATCGAATGCATCCTCTTCACCGTGCGACTCATAGTCATAGTACTTACCATGGATACCTTTTTTTGCCTCAATAATCGCCTCCTCTACAGCATCATTCATGTCTATGTAACTCCCGATACGATATCCGCTATGAGGTGACGCTGCAATAATTTTCCCAGAGCCGTTTGTTAAAAAGGTATATGTTCCAGCGAGATCGTGTTGTGATCCGACTAAACTGGTAAGCTCAGGTAGCAACAAAATCGTTCTGAGCACGCCTATTGTATTGCTTTCTTGTAGAACAGAAGAAGTTTTGGTAGATGTACGTATCGGGAGTGCGACTGGCAGCAGGTATATCCCGCGCACGTCGTCATAAACGACATCTTCCACGAATTGGTAACCGATTCCGTTGTTGTAAGCACTTTGCCACCATTTCTTGTCTTTTACGGTATATGGCAGTTCCTTTTTTGTGTCGTAATCCAATTGTCGGTTGTTCGAGCGGAGAACATATCCCGAAGCATTGGCAATGGTCACCTCAGTTTTATAACCCGCATAAGTCTCAAGCAAACGAATACTATCTTCGAGCCGTGCCCATACGCTAAAAAACACCGATTGCTGTTGATTGGCAGTATTCGACCGTGCGACTGCCGGTTGGATGTTGGGAAGTTCGGCTTGAATATTGGCGATTCTTTGAGAGATAGCCTTATCGGCGCGAGCCAGTTTTTCCTGTGCGAGGAGTACGAGGCTCTCTCCAACACTGTCTTTGAGAGCATTCTCGCCAATAACTTTTATAACCAATGAAACAGCAAATAGCGGCATCAACGCAACTAACAAAAATAAAACGATCTGTTGACCGCGTAAACCTATCTTAAATCGAGAACGCTCCATAGGGCTTTGCCTCCCGTGTTCCCACGGGAATTCTTGTAGGCACATTTTTGGCACTGCTACATCAAAGCGGCACTTGCGCTCTCCTCCGTATCATAAATCTCAATAACGGTTGCGAGCTGCGTCACTTCCAAGACTTCCCGAACGGCCTTCTGTGGATTGAGCAAAACTAATTTACCACCCGATTCCTGACAGTATTTCAACGTAAGTACAATCGCTCCCAACGCGCTGCTGTCAATCAAAGGAACATTCATCAAATCAACAATTAATTTATCCTCTGCTGCTTGAAGTTGCTGTTC
>VXZL01000609.1 GCA_009845505.1 Candidatus Poribacteria bacterium
TAATAGGAGATATGAAATGAAAGTTTACCATACTTTATTTGTAAGCCTCCTCTGTTTATCTTTTTTTCTCCTCTTTTTCGGATGTGCAGAGACGGACAACCCAATGGCAAACGAAACTGAAACATACGCATCCCTGTTTCCGCTGGAGGAAAACATATCACCTTCTGACTATCCTGACGGGTGGGTGAAATTGACAGACAAAGATATCGAAAAACTTCTGAACCTGGAGATTCTTCCGAACTGGCACAATATGGACATCTCTCAAGAGTGGCAACAAAAATATAACCACGCCACCCTCTTCAAACAGTTCGGAGACATCCCTGAAGTTCGCTACATTATAGAGTTTCAACGGAACCCGGGTTTTGAGATATCGCATCAGTTGTACGTTGCTTACTTTGAAGCACACTACCGTCTCTTCCCAAATGAAAACAATCGGCGTGCCCTTGAAGAAGCCTGGAATATCCCAAATCAGCCAGGTCCAGAGACTGTGGACGAGGGTAAACTCAGGGAGGAAGATCCCGAGTTATACATCAAAATCCAAAAAGAACGGTTCATCAAAAATCACGGCGATATTCCACAAGTGCATATTTATATTGACTTTTTGCGAAAAGTCTTGCTCCGAATCCGCATCACAGATGCTGAACGCCTTGCTGCCCTCGAAGCATATTTCTTTCTTTTCCCGACTGAAGAAAACCGTATCAAACTCGAAGAATTCCGAAAGGCGCTGGGTGATGAAGATGTCGATAATGAAGAATAAAACTTTCTATTTTATCACGGAATGTGAGTACTATACTCATCATAGGATCCAAAGGCGAGTTGCCTAATTGGATATCTGGCAGTTGCCAGAATTTTAAGGCACACGAAGGGAAACTGCATATCAAGTGGATGTGCAAGCCACGTTTCTCTTCTCATCCCTACGAAGGAGAACAAAATGCTAAAAAAATGTTTTACGGGCTTTAGCCTTCTGGTATTTGTCTTTACAGCCGCTGTGCCTTTATTGTTTCCGACAAACCAAGTTATAGCCGATGCCAACTACTAGTATTCTCAACCTTATACGGCTTACTATTACTGTCCGGATGGCACGCTTCTCTATACAACTACTGGGACAACCACCAATTCAACATCGGTCGACCATCCTCCTGATACTGAGAAAACTATTGAGGTGTGTGGGTATGACTGGCCATACGGATACCCGGGCCCCAAGGTATGGGTATGCGAAGATGTTACAATATATGAGCATACATCTCATGGCACAACGTATGTCTACAATTCAAATGAGGTTACATACACTCGCAGTGCCAGTGAGGAAGCGTGCCGTTAGACAGATGTGTCTAAGGTTAAACATATCCTCAAGGCTGATAGACGTTAAAAAAGAAGGGATATGGTCACACCGCATCCCTTCTTTCAATTTCGTAGAAGAATTTCGATTTTTGGAGGAACTGAGAACAAAAGATCCTGGAGTTTGGGTAGAACGGATGCACGCTGCACTCATCAAGCGGCATGGAAACATCCCGGAAGTTGGTTCTATCATCAATTTTTTGCGAAAATTAGAACACCACCTACCCAGAACAGACAAGGAATGTCGTTCTTATCTTAAGGTGTACGGTACTCTCTACGATCATACGACGACTGCCTCAACTTATGAATTCTATGCTATGCTTGAAGCAAGAGATCAGCTCAGACAGTTTGTAGGAAATACACCGGAAAGACTCAAAAAATACCGAGACGCAAGAGCAAAAGGGATTTCATTCAATGACATAGACTGGGACCATAGCTAAGGCCTGTTATCTGTTTTAATCAAAATTCCTTTCCCTAATGTTGAACGAAATTCTTGAAAGTTTTGCGGAATTCTGGTAATCTGTATCTTTAAACACATATAGAAATCGCAGAGGTGAAGCATGCGTTTAAAGGATCAGGTATGTATCATTACAGGGGGCGGCAGCGGTATTGGTCGCGGTGCTGCCCTGACGATGGCTGAAGAAGGGGCAACGGTTGTCATTATCGGTAGGACAGCATCGAAATTAGAATCCGTCGAGGCTGAGGTTGCGGCAGCTGGGGGAACAGCGGTAAGTTACGCGCTCGACGTGGCGGATTACGATGCTGTTGAACAGATGGTTGGGGATATCCTTGATAAATTCGGACGGATTGATGTACTCGTGAACAACGCCGGACACAGTTCACATCACCGACGGATTCTGAATACGCCCCCTGAAGAGATGCGCTCGGTTATTGACTCAAATCTGATTGGTACGTTTTTCTGCACGAAAGCAGTTGTGCCGGCTATGCTGAAGGCGAAATCGGGAACGATCATCAATATTTCGTCGCTCGCGGCGGTTACGCCGGGTCCGTTTAGCGGTTTCGCTTACGGTGCGGCGAAGGCGGGTGTTATCAACTTCACGGAATTTCTCAATGCGGATTTACGGAATACGGGTATCCGCGCCAGTGTGGTAGTTCCCGGCGAAGTCGCAACGCCGATTCTGGACAAGCGTCCGGTTCCGCCAGATGCTGAGGCTCGCGCCACGATGGTAGATGTTGACGAAACCTCAGCGGCGATTCTGCTCATCGCGACGCTGCCGCAACGGAGCAACATTCCAGAGTTAGTTATCCGTCCAACGATGCATCGCAATATGACAGGCGAAATCGTTGAATTAGACGACTGACTTTTATGTGCTTGGTGCGTCGAACTAACGATAGATAGAAGGTCAAGGTATCGCGAGCACAGCTCGCTCTTACAAGAAGTCACAGGCAACACGGATTACTGCCCACGCTGTTATGATCGCGAGCACAACTCGCTCCTACAGGAAGAGGGGTCGGACTAACGATAGATAGTGGTCTCAGGGTAGTAGCGCGCCCATGCAAACCAATAAATATTCACAGCAGGAAGTCGTTCCAGACGCGTGCCTTTTTCTTTGGCAGATGTTGCCTCACCTGTAATGAGATTCCAGCGTGTATCGGTGTTGTCTTCTACAAAATGCTTGTCTTGTGCGCTAAAGGTTCGGACCTCTCCCATCACGTTCCGCGTAAAGACGGCTGTCGCAAATGACCTCTTGTCGTGAAAGATCAGCAGCGGGACTTCGCCAAGTGTATCGTTAACCACGGCATTTTTTGCGAAGTGGGTTAACGGGTAAGCGCGGAACTGGGTGGTGCCATCTTTGGCTGGCACTTGAACCCCAATCACGAGGGATTTATTGGGTAACCTATCATCGGTGTATTCCATTCCACTCACACCTGCGCGCTCGCTGGCGTGATAGTCGGCGTAGACATCTTGATTTATACTCTCACGCATCACGCCTCTGGTAGGTACAGACAGGACATGGGTTTCTGGATAGTTCATCTGCCATGTTTTCCATGCAATCTGCGGTGTGGAGACCAGTGGTTTCAACTGCTTGCCCTTTAGGGGTCCCTTTATCGCTTCCCCAGTAATATGCGACCAGAGGGTACGGGTCTGATGGTCGTACATCAACAGGGCATCCCGCCATAATTTGCCGCTGACACCGAAGGTATAGGTCTCACCGTCAAGTTCCCGGCTATACACGATAGCCGTTTTGCAGAGCGGTCACCATGTAGTGGCAATCTTCTGTCCACCGACAACGTCATTGACGATCTCGTGTCCATTGAGTAGATAGAGTGAATACGCCCGGCTTTCACCATTGAAGGTTACACCGATAACAAGGGTGTCGGGATCAAGTTTCGCCTCGTTGGCAGGCACAAACTGCGGGTCTGTAATAGCCGGAATAGCATCAAAAGGTAATAGCGTTCGGATTGCGTCATCGGCATAATCTGCAGTAACCGCGCAGGAGATAACGAAAAGTAGCAGTGAGAGCGTGAGGATGTAATTTTTCATGATTAAAATCCTATGAAAAGATTAGTGTTTTTTGAGTGTGCGAATCTGTTATTTATACAAATTGTAGCACAGACAATACCGTTTTACCAATCTTTTAGGGGCATTTAGTGATTGCCTTGACAAATTATGTTGACCATGTTAATATAAATCCAACAAATCTCTAATAG
>VXZL01000114.1:0-1298 GCA_009845505.1 Candidatus Poribacteria bacterium
GTAATTATCTGAACGACTGGAATGGAAACAACCATCCGCTTGGAGAAAGCGATCATCCTGTGCGTTATGTGAGTTAGTACGCTGCGGTGGCTTACGCAGTTTGGGTAGACAAACGTTTACCGACTGAAGCGGAATGGGAAAAAGCATCGCGTGGGGGATTAAAAAGGAAGCAGTATCCGTGGGGGAATGGCATTAATTTCAACAGGGCAAACTACGGCAAAAATCTCGGTCAGACAACCCCTATTGGTGAGTATCCGTCCAATGACTACGGTGTATTCGACATCACTGGAAACGTCTGGGAATGGTGTCTCGACGGCTATGAGGTCGATTTCTATGCTAATTCCCCACGTCGGAATCCGACCGCAGGGGCGAATAACGTTGAGGAGATTGTTAACGATTTCGAGAACATCATAGCGTTTCGGGTGCTGCGCGGTGGCGGATGGAACAGCGAACCTGGATGGTTGCGTGCCTCAAATCGTCACGGCACAAGTCCTACGTATGCCGGTATTGGTGCGTTGGGATTCCGTTGTGCAAAGTCCATATCGCCTTAAGACGCAACCCACGGAGTGTAGCGCAAACTTTTAGTTTGCGCCCTCCCTCTCATTTCCTTCTATCTTCCCAATCCCCATAGAGACCTACTTCCGTATCAACATTTTCCGCGTCGCACTGAAATCACCCGCCGTCAGCGTATAAAAATACAAACCACTCGCAACACGCTCACCCAACGCGTTGCGACCATCCCAATACGCCGCACGGCTTCTGCTCTGGTAGATACCCGCAGGTTGATGCCCTAAATCAAGTCTCCGAACCAACATGCCATTCACTGAATAGATGGACATCGTCACATCCGATGCTCTTGACAACTGATAGGGAAGCCATGTTTCTGGGTTGAAAGGGTTTGGATAGTTCGGCAGCAGGATCATCTCCCTTGGAATCATAATATTGAGAGTTGGTGCCGCTAAACCTTCTTTGGCAATGACCCTTACACCGCCAAAAAATTCAAAAACCCATCCGTCACAAGGATTGACATCACAAAAAACTGCATTGGAGTGATCCCAACGCACCTTCCACCACGTGTAGCCGTTTCTTTGTTTGGGCCCATCTCTGATAGTTCCTGTTGCTCCATTAAACACGGAAATAATGTGTTTAAATCCAGTTCCCGCACCGCTTCTGACGATAAGTCCGTTTAGACCACCGCCACTCGCGTTCTGCACAAAAATAGAATCCCCGACCCCTAAACCCACTGGCTGTTGTGCGCTCTGTACGGTAATTCTGATAGCATTAGAGCAATTGTTGCT
>VXZL01000114.1:1398-4007 GCA_009845505.1 Candidatus Poribacteria bacterium
ACGGTAATTCTGATAGCATTAGAGCAATTGTTGCTTGTATTGCTCTCATCATTGACACTGTCTATACAAACGCCATAATAGTAAGTACCGGCTGAATTGGGGACTCTGAGATTTTCCCATTCCTCGTCGCTCTCATTTGGATCTAAGGATATGACAGAGTCGGTATCCACTTGGGTATCGCTCCTTGAGATAGATGAATCAGTTGAGCGATAGTAACGTAACGTCGCGCGATTTGCTTCAGCCGCACCTTGATTACGGACAGTAGCATAGAGCCTGAAACGTTCACCGGGGGCTAATGTGCTCTCACTCACCCGAATTGATTCAATCACTAAGTCCGGCAAATTAGAAGGCTGAATATCGCGATTGATAACAGTAACTCCGACTTCAGTAGCAACATTATTAAAAATATTCGTATCGTCGGGAATGCCAGATAGCCAGGCACCGTAATAATAGGGTCGCGGCATTGATGGCGCGTTTAATCTGAATGACTTTGTAGTGCTTGTCCCTGACGCAAGCGGATCCAGCTGTACCGTTCCTTCCCTATGTATCTTATCTTCAGAAGTTCGCCCTTGAATGAGCGAATAATAATAGGAAAGAGCGAAAACTCCAGAAGCAGCAGGACCGTTGTTATGGATAGTGATAGATAATGTAAAGGATTCACTTGGTATTAGGGTGCTTTTACTCACTGTAACAGATTGGATGGCAAGGTCAAAAGACGTTGGATCCTGCACAGGAGGCGTAGAAGTGACAGTCACAGAAATACTTTGTAAAGCAGTTAATACCCCATCGTTCGCTGTTATGTGAATCATTGTGTTCCCAGCACGCTGAGGAGTAATTGTTACATCAGCTCCCGACACGCGCACAGTTGCCACATTCGTGTTATCCGAACGTGCAGTGTAAGTGAGGCTATCGCCATCTGAGTCACGGAAATAACTCGACACGTCCACCCGCCGAGCATTACTATTCGCTGTCAACGTTAGCGGCGTAAGTGTTCCAATTGCCGCCGGGGGTTGGTTTGTAGGCTGTGTGGGTTGTGTAGGACGCGTCGGTTGTCCGGCTTGTACTTCCACGCTAAAACGTTGGGTCGCCGTCAAACGTCCATCACTCGCTGTTACCGATACCGTCGTATTTCCCTCACGCAATGGGGTAATTGTTACTATATCCCCTGATGCCCTCGCTGTTGCAATATTCGTGTTATTAGAGGATGCCCTATAAGTCAATCTATCACCGTCCGGTTCTCGGAAATAGATAGAAATATCGACCTGTCGAGAGGCACCTGCCACGAGGCTCTGCGTTGGAATTCTACCGACTGCCACAGGTACCCGATTCGTAGGAGTGCCAACGGTGATAGCGAGCTCTACAGAACAATTATTGTCCAGATTGCTTTCATCACTACGCAGAGGACTTTCGACACACGCATCGTAATAGTAGGTGCCTACCCTATCCGGTGCTCTCACGACGATATTCTGCTCACTCACCTCAGACGGTGACAAACGTCCTATACGATCTGTCCTTATTTTCCCGCCATTGGGATCGTGGTAGTTCAACGCTGTAGGCAGAGATGTTGCTGTCCCTTGGTTACGGACGGTGACAAACAGTGTAAAGTTTTCCCCTGGCCCCACGACATTGCTGCTTGCTGAAATGGACTCAACCACTAAATCCGGTAAAGCCGGTGCTTGCACAGTGATAGCGATGGCTTGAGAGCAGTTATTGTCTGTATCGATCTCTCCTTGAACACCATCAACACAAACGCCGTAGTAGTAGACTCCTGGCTCACGCGGAGCAATGACTCGTTTCTGCCGAGTGACAAATTTACCAGCATTGAGTGTATTGACACGGGTTGTGTGCAGCTGGGTATCATTCGTTGAAATGTTGGGATCCGATGAACTGTAGAAACTTAACGTTGTTGCCTGTGATGCTGCTTTCCCTTGGTTCTGAACTGTGGCAGTTAGTGTAAAATTGTCTTCAGGAGCCAAGGTGTCCTTGCTTACCGAAATAGGATTAACCACTAAGTCAGGAAAACCAAAGGAGGGTACTGTGAACAGCCCACTATCTACGAATTTCCCTCTATTATCAATTGCATGAAGGCTAACATGAGTAATGGGATGGTTGTTGAGATCGGAGTAAACAAATTTAACTGTCGCTTTTCCCAAACGATTCGTGTTCACTGATTTACATTTGGACAATGTCACTCTGTTAGATACACTCAAGTTGTTCCATCGGGTTCCCCGGTTGATGAGGCGTAACTGACCTGTGGGTGGGAAGTATCCCTTTGGAACAGTCACTGGCACTACATGCAATTGCGCTGAATGAATCCCACCCACCAGATTGCTCAACTTAAACGAGACTTCAAGACCGGTTGCTTTTAGTGAATACTCCGGATCCGAAATTTTAATAGGTCCCGCTGAAAAGCCTCCGATATTGGCGTTAAAAGCTGGGCAGACCTCCAGCCATTCGGCTGCGCATGGAGACAAGGTTTGCGCAGAAAGTTTTTTAAAGTTGTAAGACATGATATTGTTACCTGTCCGAAAATCATGTTTCAATCCAAAGGCGTGTCCGAGTTCGTGAGCTATAACGAAACCCAGATCAAGCACAGAACAATTCTGGCC
>VXZL01000247.1:0-3437 GCA_009845505.1 Candidatus Poribacteria bacterium
CAATTTGTCTTAGCTTTACATTGTGGAACGGTGCCCAGATTTAATAGTTAAAAATATGATATTTGTTGTCGGTAACAGTCGCAGTGGCACAACGATGATGGGACGGATTTTAGGACAACATCCGGACGTTTACACCTTTGGCGAACTCCATTTCTTCGGACAACTATGTGCCCCACCCTTTTCTTATGAGATGCCTAAAGCAAATGCATTAAAACTCACTGCAGCACTCTGCTGCGTCCAACGGGAAGGCTATCGGACGCACGGAAACCCGCGTCGGTTCTTAAAAGAGGCAGAAGTATTTCTTGACGGTTTACCCGCATATCCTGAAACATCGGCACAACTTTTTTCAGCGTTTCTCCATCATGAAGCAACTGAGAACGGTAAAACGCTCCCATGCGATCAGACACCACGCAATGTATTTTACATCAAGGACATCCTCGAACTTTATCCAGAGGCACGAATTATCAACATGATCCGAGACCCGCGCGATGTATTGTTATCCCAAAAGCGGAAATGGAAACGCCGATTCCTCGGCGGTAGCGATATGCCTATGAAAGAAACGTTTCGCGATTGGGTGAATTACCATCCAATCACCATCAGCCATATTTGGCGTACCGCTGTCAACGCTGCAGATCAATTTGCGAATCATGAACGGGTCACCTCTATCTACTTTGAGGAACTCCTTACATACCCCGAAACGACAGTCAAAGGTGTCTGTGACTTTGCCAATATCGCCTATACCGATACGATGCTCCAAGTCCCACAGGTCGGTTCTTCCGTTGCAGAGGACAAACCGGAGCAACTCGGCATAAACCCACACCGTGCACACAGTTGGCAGAACGGAGAACTCAGTTCCGCTGAAATTTATCTTAATCAGACCATAACCGCAGCCCTTATGAAGAAACACAACTATAGCCGTGTGTCAATCCAGCCGAATATTGCGGGTTTGGCACTTCATCTATTAACATTTCCTATGAAATTAGGAGGCGCGTTCCTCTTTAACCTTGATCGTATGAAGAGTATCCCGCAAACGATAAAAAGAAGACTTTTCGCGGACAGCGATTTGTAAAGCGGAGCCTCAAGTTAAGGGAAACCTCTTTGCTAACCGCTAATCGCTAATCGCCAATTGCCAAAAAATGATCGCACAAATAAATCCGCTCTACATCAAAACCCGACCGACGAAAGTCCTCACGCGCCTCATGAGTTACGCCTTCTTTGAAGGACGACCCGTGACGACAAAAGGACGTTGGATTAATCCGCTCGTCTTTTCTATTCTGAAAAAGGTCGCCGCAAACAATAGTAAATACAAACCCGTTAAAAAGCCGATCTTCATCTTAGGCACCGGGCGCAGCGGCACCACAATCCTCGGTATCGTGCTCTCCATGCACAGAGATGTCGGCTACCTGAATGAGCCGAAAGCGATATGGCATCTCATTCACCCTCACGAAGATATTATCGGAAACTATAGTCAAAACGACGCAAAATACCGACTCACCGCTGAAGATGCGACAGACGAAATGCGCCGCCGTGCGGCACAGATGTTCGGTGCCTATCTGACAACAATCCGTTCAGAACGACTTGTTGATAAATATCCTGAACTGATCTTCAGAGTGGGTTTTGTGCGTGCCTTATTTCCAGACGCACGTTTTATTTTTCTTGTCCGTAACGGATGGGATACGTGTCAGTCCATCGCAACTTGGTCAAAACGACTCGGCGTTCACCGCAACGGAGAGAAACACGACTGGTGGGGGGTCGAAGACCGAAAGTGGCGACTCATGGTCGAGCAACTCGTTAAAACAGATCCTGCCCTCTCTGAAGTTGCTGATAAAATTGAACATTTCGAGCGACACTTGGATAGAGCCGCAGTAGAATGGATCGTCACCATGCGCGCAGGGATTCGTCTCATGGAGACCTCTTCGGATTGTACGCATTTCGTCCGTTTTGAGGACTTAACAGCAAAGCCAGACGAAACCCTCTCAGCGTTATGCGACTTCTGCGAACTGCCAGTAGACAACACCTTCCGTGAATATGCACGACAAACGCTGCATCCCGTGCCAGCAAGAAAGCCGTTTGATATTCATCCGAAAATTGCCCCAATCTTCCATGAAACTATGAAAGAATTACAGTTCTCCAGCACTCAAGCTTAAAGGTTTTTAGATACTACCTATGTTTTGTATTATGCGAAATCGAAAAAAACAACAGAAATTGAATTTGTGTACACTTTTCACCGTTTTCCTTATTACAGTCTTCTGTATTCCTCCCTATCCTAAAAAGGCAGAAGCCGCTTCACTTATTAACGTGCCGCTAAAGCCAGAACTGTCTGACTTCAATCGTGAAACCTATCGCTTCATCCATCGTTTACTTAATAAGCGGGTTTTGCCCGGTATACCGCGCGGGTCGTTACCACTCACCCGCAAGCAGGTTGTGTCCTATCTGTTGGAAGTCCATCAGAAACAGGAAAACGGTGAAATCAGATTAAGTATCATCGACCAAAAGCGACTAAATGCACTCTTAGCATTCTACCGTGAAGTTCGCGAATTTTCTAAACCTGCTACAGAAATTCCGCAGGGCGGACGGTTGCACGTGATGACGATGGCAGGTGACGACTATCGCTTCTCCTTCGATCTAAGAGGTTCACAACGGGTTATCACACACCTCGTTGATAACCTATCCGATGAACAGCCTGTCGAAGGAAACATGCTCGTTACGACCCTCTATCCACACCTTTATGGGCAGGTTAGAGACAGTTTTGCTTTTACGACTGATATAGCACATAGATTCGTATACGGCGAAATTTTTGACGATTTCTTCCCTGATGAAACAAAAATCAGGCAGGCGGAGGGTAGACTCAAAAACCGAACGGCGATTAATGCCTATCTAAAATTTAATTTACCGTTGTTTGAACTGCAGCTTGGACAAGACACGCTTCAATGGGGACCCGGCTACCACGATAGCCTGTTAATCTCCAAAAACCCGTTAGCTATGGACATGATTAAGTTGCAAGCGAATTACGGATCTGTCACCTTTACCGCTTTCACTGGTATATTAGAAGACATGGCGACAGACATCAACGATAAGTATATTTCTGGACACAGAGTTGAAGGGTATTTCTGGGACAGGTTTGGCTTTGGCATCTCTGAAGTCGTCGTCTACGGCAACCGTTTTGAGCCCGGGTATCTCAATCCAATTAATATTTATCTCATCAACGAGCAGCCGATTTCACGCGCAGATGGTCGTGTCGGTGGCAGCGGTGACAACGTTCTCATGAGTGTCGATATGCGATTCCGCCCCGTAGACGACTTTGAAATTTATGGCGAACTGATGGTCGATGACGGGAATCCTGCAGCGAATTTTAAACATTGGGATACGAAGTTTGGCATCCTCGGTGGCATATATCTAACAGATCCTTTCGGTATTCCAGATACCGATTTCCATGC
>VXZL01000247.1:3447-4006 GCA_009845505.1 Candidatus Poribacteria bacterium
CCAATACGCATATACGCATGTGAATCCGGTAAATGTCTACAAACACTTTACCACACCGATTGGACATCAAATCGGTTCCGATGCTGACAATCTCTGGTTAGAACTGCGCCACCGCTGGACAGACAGACTTGAAACGGTTTTCGGCTATGAGTTAGAACGGCACGGGTCGGGCAATATTAATAAGGAACATCCTGCAGATGCCCCGAAAGACGATGTATGGACACCTCTGTCGGGAATCACACAAAGCGAGCATCGTCTGTCAGTCGGTGCTAACTGGGTCGTGATCGGAAAATATTCACTCTATGCCGAATGGGCGCGTGTATGGCGACGGAACTTGGGAAATCGTTGGGATGTCTACGAAGATGCAAACGAAATCGAAGCCAAATTCCTCACTCGAATTCCATGGTAAGTTTGAATAGCAAGTTTTGGCTTGCAAACTGGGGTAAAAAAATGAAGATTTATAGCCACTCCATCATCAAAAGGCATAAAGCGTTGCGCACAGTTTACCCATCGTTAAAAGAAATTGGACTTTTACGTCTAAAGCGAGTATAATATATAC
>VXZL01000371.1 GCA_009845505.1 Candidatus Poribacteria bacterium
GTTTATAGTGATGAGTGGGACAAAAGAGCAAAAGGCGTAGTTGGTATTGTTGCCTCTCGTCTACTTGAAATCCATCACAAACCTGTGTTTGTACTTGCTGTTGATGGTGATGAAGCAACGGGATCGGGCCGTTGTATTGAGGGAATGAATCTTGCTGATAGTCTTGTCAGTTGCACGGATTTATTGGTTAAACATGGAGGCCACGCTGCTGCTGCTGGGTTAACAATCAAAACCAAAAATATCTCCGAATTTGAGCAAGTTTTCGAGAAGTACGTGTATGAAAATTTGGACGATGAAGCGTTACAACCTAAACTACTACTTGATTTAGAAACTAGCCTTTCTGTCCTAACGTTGGATGTTTTAAAAGAGTTAGAGCAATTTGAACCATTTGGGCGAGAAAATAATCCTCCTTATCTTTCTACTCGTCGTGTCGGCCTTAATGGAACACCTAGGCTGATGGGAAAAGAGAAACAACATCTGTCAATGAGTGTAAGTCAAGGTAGAGACAAAAAACGTGCTATTGCTTGGAGAGCGGGTGAAGAATTTATTACTTTCAACAGATCTAATTTATTACTTGACATTGCTTTTTCACCAGAAATCAACACGTGGCAAGGTAGGCAATCCGCCCAACTCATCTTGAAGGATTGGCAAATCCGTCCCCAAGGTAGAGAAATGAAATGGGACGTGTTTCCAAAACGCGATGATCCCTCCTCTGTAAAACTCGTTGACAAGCGGAACAAAAATAAAAAAGAATACCTTTTAGACTTGCTCGCGAGGGAAGAATCCTGTATAATTTATGTACAGGACGAGGAGATGTTGGATCTTCTGCTCACGAGACTTTTACCTGAGAGTCTCGAAGGCATCGCACGGCACGATGCAACAACCTCGATGGCTGAAACGGCTGCGTTATTGAGGCGGCTCCGCGATGGTGAACTTCGGGCAATCGCTTCAAGTAGCACTTTTTCGCACTATGAGGCGTTTCCGTATGTCCCACACTTTGTCTTCTGCCACCTAACACCGAGTTTCGATGCATTTTTCAAACGTTGTAGACCTGCTTTCGTCTCTGACAGGACTTCCTATCTGCATCTCATCTATAACGACACGGATGCAACGCATATACACAATTGGATTGCTCAAAAATATCCGACAAAAGAGGCTTTACGTCACTTATACGCCGATATGCGAAAGGTTATCCAATCCAAGGGTGTCGTCGGCTATCCCGAAGCAGAAATGCTTAATGGTAAACTCGGTGAAGCACTAACTGTTCAAACTGGACTCACAATCTTTGAGGAATTGCGATGCATTGCACGACATGGTGAACCGGGGCAGAGACTTGTCGAACTCCGTCCTGTTCAGAAAAGGGGTTTATCTCGTTCTCCAACATATCTAAGAGGAGAATGGATTAAGCAGACAAGTCCTTCTTTTATTGAATTTCAACTGAAGGCAAATATTGAATCTATGTGGGAGATTATAGAAGATGAGTCTCAAGTCACTAATAACCCAGATTCAAGCATATAATCCGGATGCAGAAGTTGAACTGCTGGAGCGATGCTATCGCTTCGCACAAGATGCCCATAAAGGACAACGTCGGAAATCTGGTGAACCGTACTTCACGCATTGCGTCAAAACTGCTGAAATACTTGCCGAACTCCGGCTCGATACGCACACAATCTGTGCAGGACTCATGCACGATGTCCTTGAAGATACCGGTATCACACGTCAAGAGATGCAGGTAAGGTTTGGTGCGAATATCGCGAATCTTGTTGAGGGTGTCACAAAGATTGGGCAATATCATCTCAATGTCTCTCTTCTGCCTGCCCCTGTTGCTACAACCACGGTTGAGGACCGCGTCCATCGGCAGCGCCAAGCAGAAACCTACCGCAAACTTCTTTTAGCGATGGCGGAAGACATGCGGGTCATCCTTATTAAACTCGCAGATCGACTCCACAACATGGAGACGTTGAAATTCCTTTCGAGCGAGAAATGCCAACGGGTCGCAAAAGAGACATTGGAAATTTACGCACCGATCGCACACCGATTCGGCATCTGGCGTATCATGAGTCGTCTTGAAGATTTAGCGTTCAAGCATCTCTATCCTGGAGAATATCGGAAAATTGCTGAACTCTTGAATCAAAAACTTGACGAGCGAGAAGCGTATTGTGAGAAAATGGTAAAGCAGATTCGACAGGAACTTGAGAACCGCAGCATTTTTGCCGATGTCCACGGCAGGACAAAGCACATCTACAGCATCTACCAGAAAATACAACAGAAAGGGACACCCTTCAGCGAAATCCGAGACCTCGTTGGACTCCGGATCCTCGTCAAAACCAACGTTGACTGCTATACCACACTCGCTGCACTCCATCACAAATGGAGTTATCATCCAGACCGACTTCGCGATTGGATCGGACAGCCTAAGAAAAACGGCTATCAATCCATCCATACCACGATTCTTGATGACGGTAAACCGGTAGAGGTCCAGATTCGCACATATCAGATGCATAAGGTCGCTGAAGACGGTATCGCTGCGCATTGGAGTTATAAGGAAGGGGTTCCCAGAAGTGAGCAGGGACGTTCGATTTTCGCCAGTTATAAGCAGATACTTGACGATATACAGGAAATCCAAGACAGCCCACATCAGTTCGTGGAGTCAATGAAACTTGAACTCTTCCAAGATGAAGTATACGTCTTTTCTCCGAAAGGTGATTTGTTTACCTTACCCGCGGGGGCTACTGTCATCGATTTTGCCTATAAAATTCATACGGATGTCGGGCATACATGTGTAGGGGCAGAGGTAAATGGGAGTGTTGCCCCCATTCGACGCGGGCTTGAGAATGGAGACCAAGTTAAAATTCGGACACAGGCAAATGGGAAACCGAGCCGGAGTTGGTTACCTTACGTCAAAACCGCTACAGCCCGTGGGAAAATTAAACACTGGTTTCGTGAAAAGGATAGGGCTGACGCACTGGAATTAGGCAAAAAATTTCTCGACGCTGAACTGCGTGCTGCCTCTCTTACCTCGCGTGACTATCTCAATTCTCCGAAGTTATTGGATATCGCGAAGCAACTCAAACTCAAGAACCTTGATGAACTTTTCGTCCGAATCGGCAACGGCAATGAGTCGGCGACTCAGGTTGTTAATTTGTTAAAACCTGAGACCCCGAAACCTGAGGCTGCGAAAGAGAGTATCCGAGCGCGAAAAACCGCATCAGCCCCAGCCATACAACTCGAAAATGACATTGATTTGGGCATGATGCGGATCATGAAATGCTGTAATCCGATACCAGGGGATCAGGTCGTCGGCTACCTCACTCGCGGACGCGGTGTTTCTGTCCATAGAGCAGGGTGTATCCGTGTCCTTGATGAACCCGAACGACTTTTATCTGTGACCTGGCTCGAAAAGTCTCCCGCCGACAATGGAAACCATCCTCCTGACATCTATCCTGTAAAAATCTTTGTGGAGTGCAGTGACCGTCCCGGGATGCTCGGTGAAATCACAACTGCTATCGCAAAGTACAAGGTAAACATCCGATCTGGGAATTTCCAACCCTCCATAGAACGTCTTGAGGCAACAGCTTCTGACTATTTCACAATCGACGTTACAGGGGCTGGACAACTCGAAGAAGTCATGCAGGCGATTCGTCGTTTAAAGGGTGTACAGCGTGTCACCCGTAAGTTCTAATCTCACTTCGTGGTGTGAGCCTAATCTTCAGTCGAGACGTACTTCCCTATTAAGCCGCTGGCATTCTTGAGATAACTTTGGTGATTTTCCCGCTCCGTATACATTTGGCGCAGACACGGATTCGCTTCGTGCCTTCCTCGGTTTGAACCCGAACCCGTTGTAGATTTGGCATCCAACGGCGTTTTGTGTGCCGGACGGATTTACTAATCTGGTTGCCTGTTATGGGACGTTTACCGCAGACCGTACAGATGCGTGACATGTCTCACTCTCCTCTCTTCTTTTTCACTAAATCCCTTTTCTAAACCTAAGTATTAATA
>VXZL01000646.1 GCA_009845505.1 Candidatus Poribacteria bacterium
CATCAGAGGAGAGCAGGAAGGGGAGTCGCTCTCCTTGGTGCGGCCACCAATCTAAGCAATTCTCCACTTGCTTAATATAGTGAACATATATGCAGTTGTCAATCAAATGCGGGTGTGGGTAATGCGTCAGTTTGAACATAATTTTTTTGAAGTTACAAGAAAAACCCCCGTGCCGAATCTATCAGCTCAGGGGTTTTTACCTTATAGATAAGCTGGCAAGTTTATGGCACGCTTTTATTTTTATGCACACGTGTTATATTTTGATTTTTTCGGGTGAGTTCAAGCTGGTGCACTACCCAGGTGCGGGTAGCTGAGGTGCCGTAGCTACTTTTTTCGTATCCCTTGCCCGACAATGGTGTTGCGGAGGCGATACGCTTGGGCGTATCGCCCAGCTGGAGCGGAGACTGAGGATAAATGCAATCTATATTGTCTAACTCGCCTAATTACAAGGGGTTAGAGAATATCAATGGCGGCTCAGCTTATCTGGCGTACTTCTTGGCACGTTTTTCGCTTTTGTTCCCGCTGAGGCCTCAGCCGTGCTTCAAATCATCAGCAGTATTTAAGACATGGAAGCAAACAGAAAGTCGGCTGTTGCTGCCATTTCTGCTGTGTCGCATCTCAACCGGCTACAAAACGGATGGCTGATCGAGCCAAGGAGGAAGCAAGATGAAGCTCAGAATCGTAGCGAAGCCTTTTGATGGCTATATGTCGCCGGCAATGGCGGGTGTTAGAAAAAGGACTAAATGTAGCTGCTGCTGCTGCTGTGGTGGTGGCGGTGGTGGTAGCGACAACTAAGTAAGCTTATTTGAACTAAACGCTGTTGGATAAAAACAAAAGCCGCTATTGCACATCATCGTAGTGAATCCTTATCGCGGCTGAGGCCAAGCGGTATTTGGTATTGTCCTGCCCGTAGCAGTCTATATTTGTTGCTGCGGGCAGGTACTTAACCCCATTTGAGGTAAATGACCTGATTTCTGCCGTGTAAGTTGCATCAACAGTCCGCGATCAACTGTTTCCGGCAGGGTGCAGCAACCTAAGAAGGAATGTCCATGGAAGCTCAAACTGAACTCATTAGCAAGAAATGTCGCTTCGTACTCAATTACTCACTCAAGTTCATTTTTTGTGGCGAAGATGAGATCTTGGTTCTACACGGCGTAAGATCCAAATTCAACCAGACAATAAGAGATGAGGGCAGAACCCACCTTCTAGGACGGGTACTCCGTCGTTTGGCATCGCCAGCTTCTCTGCAAGACCTTCAAGAGCAAAAGGTAATTGAGGAAGGAGAGCTTGAAGATGCGGAAGAGCTCCTCGCGACCCTAGTTTCCCAAGGGTTTATCTCACCGGCCAGTGAAAGCCCTATCGCAAGCTATTTGAATGCTATCGTAGGCGGCAACCGAAATCTCGATAAAGTCTGCATTGGCATCGTAGGAGCAGGTTACCTCGGCAGCCGCGTGGCGGCAGAACTCGCAAAAATTGGGATCGGCCAGATGCATATTCTGGACGACCGATGCATCGAAAAGGTTGCGGTTGATCAGGCTCAATTTAACCTGTCCCCGACTTATATTGAAAAGGGACAACCTTACGTTGAGTGCTTGAATTCTCATCTGTCAGAGCTCGGTTACGACCGTCTTAAGACGATCAAAGAACCCTATCACAATCAAGACGCCTTAGAAAGCTTGTTTAGTGCTGCAAATTTTGTCGTCGCCACCTCCGAAGTCTTCTCTTCCCATCTCTTTCATACCATAGATATAGCAGCACTTTCTGCCGACAAGCCGTGGATGTCCGCATTTATGGACGGAAGTGAAGCCTGCATTGGCCCTGTTTATATACCTGGAGAAACGTGCTGCTACAACGAATTCGAAATCCAATCGGAAGCTACCTTGTCCATCCAGCCCAGCGAGTACTATACCTACAAAGAGGAAATGAGTAAGAATGGCCTTTACAGTCATCAATTTGTCTTTCCTCCCTACGCTAGCATAGCCGCTGGCTTTGTGGCAGGCACCGCCTCGTCTTTCCTTTTGTTCGGGAAATCTTCCCTGATTGGCCGATGCTTCCGTATCAACTTTGAAAAGCCCTACGTCGATTACGAAGAAATCCTGAAACTACCCAGATCTCCTACATCTGTTGATATGCGCAACGGTTATAGACAGATCTTTCTCTAAACATCTTACGAACCTGAACGGAGTGTAAAATGACCGTCGAATCCCCTCATATCGCTCCAGGCTTTTTCTCGGAGTACATCCAGATGTTTCTGGAATCACCGATGATACCTTCTCCGCACAGTATTGAGTTGAGTCACTCAGCGACTTCGGATTACCTTTACCGACAAGTCAGATCAAAGCCACATCTAGCCGAATTGTACCACGAGAACTCAAAACTAAGCCCTCATTCAACCCTTCAAGTTCCTGCTGATATCTCAACGCTTGAACAGGTACGTCGGTGGTTCTTTGAAACTGCCTATCGCGTTGATGAAGAAATCCTGGTCAACAACGGCTCTGGTCTGAGAATCTCCTATGACCAACTCTCTGAGTGGCTTCAAGGTCCACTGAAACTCTTTTCCAAACCGGGGTCTCTGACCAACCTGCTTTATGCAACCGATCTGCTCGTGCTGCAAGATGGAATACTCTTCCGCGTAGTTCCAGAGTCGGATTACCTTTGGATTGAGTATGAAGTGCAAGATGAAGCAACCCTTTTACCTAGCCTGTTCTGGAGGTCTCCTCCTGTACGCATCGAAGAGTGTTCGACTATGTTGATCGTCGTTGCCTGTCCTTGGCGATATATGCTCCTCTACGGTCCTAGAGGTTATCGCCACACCTTGCTTGATATCGGGCGGCTGCTGGGATACTTGCAAAATTGGTACGAATCCTACGGACACCCAGTCACCGCCCATCAGGACTTCCTCGACACAAAAGCAGACGAATTTGCGCAAGCCGACGGCGTAGAACGGTCTGTTTACGCCCTCCTTACCTTTTCACCCAGCAACGCGGATGAATAGACAATGGCAATCAGAGAGGGAAAATCCGTCGCAGTAGCAATACCGGATTCAGAGCCTACTACTATAGAGGCAGTACTACTGCAAGAACTGGAAGAGTTGGATCCTCAGGAGCAGCGGGTTTTATGTGAATTTTTGAAACGCATCAAACGGAACAGAGCGGTCAAAGGACAGATGGACGAATTGGCCGTCGTAGTAAACGGGCTGAAAGACTATCCAACGGAAGATGAGTGGCTGTCCTCTGAAAAAGTAAATGAAAAAACCGCGCCAGATCTGCACAAAGAATTCGTCTGGGCAGAAAAAATCCAACTGGAGACAAAGCTGCCTCCCATCGCTGAGTCTATTTCGGAAGTGATCAACAGCCGTACTTCGGCCCGAGACTTCAAGAGAACGGCTCTATCGCTCGAAAAACTGAGCGCATTGTTGAATCATTCCTGCGGTGTACGGGACACCATAGCGGCGTATAATCGCCGCGACATTACGCTACGCAATTTTCCAACTCCTGGTGGACTGCAATGTAGCGAATTTTATCTCGTAGCCAATGAAGTAGAAGACATCCCTCAAGGGTTATACCATTACAGTGCCACGCAAAACTATCTAGAATTGCTTGAGCGGGGAAATTTTCGTTGGCGCGTAGTCAATTGCTGCTCTCAGCACGAATGGTTAGCCGAAGCAAGTGTCGTCATTTTCATCGCCCCCGACATATCGCGACTTACATGGAAATACAGTGCCTGTAGTTCGTATAGGTTAGCTCATTTGGAGACCGGCGTTGTAGGCCAAAATCTGCATCTTGTCGCCACAGCTCTTGAGTTAGGATCATGTATGGTATTCGGCTTTGACGATGAATATACAGACTCCTTATTGGGGCTAGACGGACTCCAAGAATTTACAACTCTACTAGTTGCCGTTGGAGATAAAATAAATAAAAAATCGCTTCTGCAAAAATTCACCGATGGAAATAGCTGAGCGAGTTGCA
>VXZL01000228.1 GCA_009845505.1 Candidatus Poribacteria bacterium
TTTTCAAGGCGACGCGTTTTTGGGTTGCTCATTCCGATGTGAAAACATTCTAAAATTTTAATTATTATATGATAACATATATAATTCGAGAAGTCAAATTTATTTTTCATTTTTTCTGGAATTGAGAGGTTACGGGCACCCACAAGGGGTGCCCCTACAATTGGAACCGGTGAGGTTACGGGCACCCACAAGGGGTGCCCCTACAAGATGTAAACTTATTTCCATAATTCACCATAGTTATTTTAACTCAGCAAGATTCGATACCCTGTGCTGACGCCCGTTGCCATTCCAATAAGTGCCCAGATTCCGGCGCAGGTCATCTCGCCGAGCACAAGCCCAAGGAATATCGGTCTCGCCCCTCGATACATTCTCAATCCGCCGTACCTGACGAGAATATACTTCATCATCCAGCCTATAAAGATTGAGGGCCACAGCTTGAATGAGGCCCAAGAACTCAGCATTGTATACCCGATTGGATGCAGGGGCCACCAGACGAAAATCCTTCTCAGCCACATCAACAGCCCCATGAAAAGGCTGCCGCCGACCATAAAACCTGTGTTCGTCCAGTCTGTTCCGGTATCGGCACTCACGAGCACAGAAGTCAGCCACCGCATGTCGCCCGCCCCACCTGTGTAGGGTGCCCGATGTGCATAGCTGACCTCCAAGACGGAATAATATGAGACGAGGGTTCCGATAACCATCGCCGCGCCCATACCTATTAACAGTCCCCTGCGTCTGACCTTGACTTCATCGGCCGCCTTGAGACCGTTTACGACATAGGGCATCATAATCTCCCGCAAGTCGCGCGTGAGAGAGACCGGATGCATAAACAGCGATGTCATGGTTGAAGGATTGATTCTCGCCGAACCCAGCATAGTAAAGAGCACGTAATGTGCTGAATACGAAGGATTGACAAAAGGAATTCCTCCGTGGATGACTTGCCATGTCAAGACGATGTAAATTCCGAGAAGCACGAGCACAAAAAGCAGTGCGAATCCCAACGACATTCCCATCAGATGATTTGCATACGCCAGGAGCAATATCCCGCCGACGAGACCGATAATTGTCAAAATAGAGGGCATCGCCTCGTTTGCGTCCTCGCTTTTGCGAAAGGCACTGACGAGCATGCTTCTAATGTGATGCCGTGCTTTGAAAAGGATGTAGATGACAAAGGTGAGGCACGCACCGATTTCCTGAGAAGCACTGAACGAATACGCGTTGTGTTGCACGCCTGGACCTTTGGTGATTTGGAAACCGAGCATTGAACCGATAAGGCATTGGAGTTTGAAGAAGAGAAAGAAAAACCAGAGGCTTAATGACACCTCAAGGGGCAGTAAATAGCTGAACCCCACTATCGAAGAATACAAGTTGAGTTGCAAAGGTTTCAGTGCACTCCAAGGCTTTTCCATTAAGTAGGGGTGGGGATTGAATCGGACGGGAAATTCCGGCATAGCAGGGAAGAACGCATGAAGGCCGTTCAACGTGTGAATGCATAGGGGAACGGCAAATCCGATCCATAATGCGCTGTTCCTGAAGAGTGAATTTCTCGCTCCTGGCGGGTTATTTGCCATCTCCACAGGCAAGACAACCAGCGGAAAGCTACACCGCTCAATCTCGACCCATTGTTTGCGCAGCAGCACCGAGAGGCATATCACAACGAAGTAGAGGACAAAGACGTAAAGTGTCCAAGCGAATAGAGGTATCAGCCATGCCCCCCAGGGGATGGATTCACCCGAAGAGATGCCTTCATAAAAGGATTTGATAGCATTCTCATCACGAACAACGCGCCAGTGGGGAATATATTGATGGAAAAGTGCTTGCCAATCATTTTCGGGTGTTGCAAAATACTGGTAGGCGACAAGCGGGTTAAAGGCATATCTCATCATGCCTGTCGAAGGAATGCCGGAGGCGGCTGCCATGATACACCAGATCGTCACCAATTCACCCGCCGAGAGTGTGAGTTTAGGAGAAACTGCGCTCAAGATGCGGTTGCCAATCAGCACGAGGAGGGTCAGGACAAAAAATGGACCGACAGGAAAATGACCGCCAGCGAGAAAGACATTGCGAATCACGTAATCATTGTAAGGCGCGATCATACATTCCCCGGAGGCACAGATTAGCCCAATGAGAACTGCCCGCGATGATACGCCAACAGATTTGCTCGTCGGGTTTAAGTAAGTATCGAACCGTTTTGACTTCTTCATCTGTCAGGGTGCAGTGAGAGGACTCCTATATTTCCTGTTGTGCAAAGTGGGGTGGAAACTTATACCATTTCTGAGAATTGATGTCGCATTAGTGATCTATTATGCATTGCGGCGCAACAGGACACAAACTAACAGTTTGTGCTACATAAGAGAGATATACAATTAGAAATGGTATTAGATTCAGACGACGTTTAAGAACTTTAGAGCGGATGCTTAGATACAGCAGTGCCAACGGTATCAATGGCAGTGCAAAATCCTGGCCCCCCAGCCGCCACATAGCCCCCGCTGGCACCTGTTAAATCGGGACTGATCCAGAAAGAATATAACTGTCCGTTTGTTAAATAAAACCTAAATTTCACCGACTTACCCGCCAGAGAAGATAAATCTGCTTCTTTTTTCCACCTTACTAATTGACAGGTAGTATCCTTGCTTATGGGAACGCAGTTTATATGGGAATATGGCTGAATCACATTGCCTTGATTGTCTAAAATTTCAACTTGGAGCATACCGTTTTTTGTATTCGTATTCACAAAAAGATGCTTGCCCTTATTAAATATCACGGGTCTCGTTGTTAAAGATTCAGTAGATAGACCGGCATTCATGGAAGCAAAACCGTCTCGGCGAAGTATTGCGAGTCCGGTCGTACCGCCTGCATACATCTGTCTACCGAGTGTAGGTGACTCTCCCGACCATGCGCCAAAATAAAAGTAAATCTTATCATTCACTACCAAACATCCACCACCTGCTGCATGAATATAAGCCCTATTCCATGTGCCTTCCTTTCGCGATGCGGCTATAAAAGGACTGCGAACAGGTCTATGCCAGTGGAACCCATCGCGGCTATAACCTAAGACCAGTTCATTAATCTTCGGGAATCCGCCTATGGCACAAAGTTCATTGGGTGGCCCTTTAAAAATTGCGAACAAGCCCAGAAGCAAGCTCTCATAGGCAACTGCGTTAACGTCATATAGCTGCGGTGCGTATCCGAGGTCAGGGTCAGCTGGGTCGAGTTCATCAGCTCTCGCCCAGAATACCACATCTTCCTTCTTCCATGAAGCACCTTTGATAAAATCCTCGTGTTCGCGATAACTTCGGGTGCGTCCAAGCGTACGATTAGAGGTACTAATACTGTAAACCCACTTTTTCCTGAAGGCATTATAGAAGAAAGTCGTATTATCCCCACAAGGCCCCGTTCTTACTGGCTGCCCCCAGTGGATACCATCAAATGAGGTATAAACTTCCCCTCCCGACCAGTCAGGGGAACGGAAGTATACAAACATTTTAAACCTTTGATTCGGGTCGTCTGTTTGGGGGTCTAACCAGACTGCGGCGCCATCTCGCCGATATCCTGCCCTTACCGGAAGTACCCTGTTCGTGGCTGGCACTACATCTAACATGGATTTATGCCAATGTAAGCCATCTTCACTTATTGCATAACCGACACCATCGAACCATCCAGCATGATACCACATTTTAAATAATTGTTCTTCGGCATCATAAAAAACGCCGTCATTGAATGGCGCGGCAACCGGACATTTTCCATTATTAATCTCCAGTTGCGTTTCAGGCTTTAAAACCGGATTATCTTCATATAAGCGTGGTTCGTGAAAATCCCTTTTTAGATTGGTATTTTCAATGAGAAAGTCATCGACAAACAGTTGTCTTCCCTTATCTATATAGATAACTGTCGGGGGATTTTCTAAGTAGGGTACGGAGATAGGTGAAAGGGTTGTGTCACACAAATTTCGTGGGGGCCACTC
>VXZL01000515.1 GCA_009845505.1 Candidatus Poribacteria bacterium
GATCCTTTCAATCCTACGTTATGTTGATGCCCCCTTTGTTGTTCCGATTTATTCTGCAAGGGGACACAATGGTGATGTTATTAATGCGGGTTTGCTCTGGTACGCTGCAATGCGCCCTTTTGATGCTTTTTTCGTTCCAACCAACTCAGTAGGGGATTTGTACGGTCGATTTGTTTCCAACAAGAATATTTTTCATACTGTCTCATTGGGGGTTAATGCCAACAAGTTTCGTCCATTTGACAAACAGGAGGCAAAAAACGAAGTTGCGCGGATGCTTAACAGACCTGAAATAGCGTCTTCACCAGTTGTTGGTTTCTTCTCAAGGTTTCAGCCTGAGAAAGGGGCGGGGATTTACATAAAAATTGCCAAACGCCTCCCGGACGTGTACTTTCTACTTACTGCGCCGACGCTCAATTTCTATGAATACCAGCAACTGCCCCCGAATCTAATTTGCGCGCCACAGCAACCAAGAGACCAACTTGCGCGATTTTTGAGTGCCTTCGATGTTTATTGTTTTCCATCAATGGTGGGTGAAGAGACGTTCGGACTTGCGCTCTTAGAAACAATGGCTTGTGGCGTTCCACCGATTGTACCACGTCTTGATGGACTGCCTGAGGTCGTCGCGGATGCAGGACTGATTGTGCAAGCACAAGCGTTTGATAATGAAATCGGAAGCTTCGCGGGGACGGTTTCACCCGATATAATGGCAGATGCCGTTAATACCCTCCTCACCGATGAAAAGGCACGATTGGCATTGGGACAGAAGGCAAGGGAGAGAGCGTTGACTTTTACGTGGGATAAAACCGCACAGAATGTTATTGCCTTGTTCAAGAAACTGAAGCGAATTCAACAATTAGAGAACGGGTATAAACGACACTTTGCTATCTCTTTTTCTCCTTATCTTAACAATCGTAGGAGACAGATTGAAAGTCGATCAATATTGAATAATATTACGTTTGAAAAAGAGAGACCACTGATGAAGGATCGCTATGCACAATCCATAGCGGAGGGGTTGTCTCTGACTCTCTTGAGAAAACACAGCCATCATGAGGTCGAAGCCGTGTTACATCATCTTTATGGTCAGGATAGAACCGAAGTTATTCTCGAAAAGGTCTTTGGTTTTGAAGAGTCCGTGAGCGGATAGAGGAGCGTTAAAATGATCCAATTTCCTCGCAATTTGCATAACCTGTATCATTTCAAACGCGATGGTCAGCAATTTGTTGCTGATCTTGATATAGGTGTTGTTATTCCGGTGAATGAAGTTGTCTGTGATGTCTTGAATGTCTGTGGTACTTCAGAAACAGATGCTATTGTTGAAATTCTCTCTGACAAACATGGTTCCCGTTCTGAGATTCTTGAGGTGCTCGCGTTTCTCTCTAAACTTTCAGAAGTTGGGATACTGTTTTCGTCGGATCGATCTGAGATTGAAGTGCCTCATCGTCCCGATCGACCGAAAATCTTTTTGACTGCAGGTATTTTAGAGAGCAGAAAGACGACTCCTTTCTTACTGAATGTAGCGAACCATCGACTGATAACAGGACTGGCAGATCACGCCGACCTTTATTTGCCTGTATCTGAAAAGAACAACAATCGTCAGGAAATCGAAGAAGGTTTGCGCGCTGAAGGTATTCAACCTATTCTCTTTAGGAGTGACCGCTCATTTTCGCCAGCAAAGTTTATTCCAAAGGACTGTGATGGTATCCTCGCGCTATCACCACTCACTATAGGCGAACAGGTCTACCTAAAATTTAACACAATTCCAGTTGTTCTCCGTCTGTCTAACACCGCTCTAATGAGTCATAAAGCCAGAAACACGGCTCTTGAGAGATGTGCAGCGTTGAAACCTTCCGATGCTTTTGCGTCTGATGCCTCGTGGACACAAACCTTCTTTTCAGGTTTCGTTCCCGATATGCGTGTTTTTCATCATATCCCTTATGGTGTTGATACGTCTGTTTTCAAACCGATGGATAAAAGGAAGTGTAAGTACCAACTGTCTCAGGCACTCGGAAACGAGGCGATTTTGCAAAAACCGTTGGTAGGGGTTGTGTCAGGACTTTATCCGCATGAAACGCTTCGTTTCATGCAAAAACTACGGTCTGCGAATCCTAACGTCAACTACCTTGTGATTCATTCCAGCATAGATGACAATTTCACAGGTGATGCTTGCGTCAACTTTTTTAATATTGCGTCTCAGCAGGACAAAGAGGCGAGTCCGTTCATCTTTAATGCGTTAGATGCCTTGGTGTTTCCGACAATTCTCGGGTCATCTCCGTTACTCTTGCATGAGATAATTGCTTGTAGCATTCCAACGGTTGTTTGGGGGTATTCCATTCCTGAAGAAATTTCCGGGGCCTGCCGATTTATTCAAATTTCACCAAGTCTTTTTGACCCGGTTCAACTGCCAATTGAAGCCATATCGCGAGAACTCAAACTTCTCCTCGAAAATCCTGACGGGCAGAAACGTTTAGGGCAGGAGGGATTAGAAGCCGTTTCAACTTATACTTATGAAGCAGCCATCCAGCGAATCCTCAATTTATTTCGAGAGCTTCGCAGTCATCCGGTGTGCCAATCTAATCCTACTAAACGTCGGCTGCTGTTTAAGAAACATTATAATTTGGTATCTGGCGAAATTGAGTCAGAAGCGTATGTGCTATCACAGATTCCAACGCCGGTTGATTTAGAACAGGCTATTGCGATGACGCTTCTGGAGGATCATACACCGATGGAAGTTAGAACTGTGCTTGAGTCTATTTGTCGGAAACCCGAACGTGTGAAAAAAATCTTGGAAAATCTTATCTGAAATTGGGGTCGGTAATATGCTAAGTTATCAAAATCTATCTGTTGTACTTCTTCTACTCTTTTGTCTGTCCGCGACTTATACAGACTTACGAGAGAGGAAAATCAAGAATTTTTGCAGCTACGGTGCCATCTACGCTGGGATTCTTTGTCAAGTTATCTCTGTTTTGTCAGGAAGTAGCACGCTTTTAGGTAGCGTAGTTACACTTCTGGGCGGTTTCTTCATCGTTCTCGTGCTTTATTGGTTTGGTATTTTTGCCGCTGGAGACGCTAAATTGGTTTGGGGTGCCTCTCTGTTAATGCCAGTGGGGTTATTCGCAGAAGCGAGCGAATTCGCTCAATACACGCCGACAGCCCTTATTATCAACATTTTCGTGCCTTACTGCCTGATTCTTGTTGTATATTTGTTCATCAAAGCCAAGACGCGACAGAAATGGGAAGCGTTTATGGAAATTTTTCAACAAGAAGACTTTCGTCCACAGATTTTTGAAATGGTATTCCGGCTCATTTTTCTCCTTGGACTGCGAGTAGTTGTTACACTTTCGTTGGACTGGTTAGGGATTGAATTGGAGTTTTGGTATCAGTTATTGCTTGTATTGTTTGTCTATTTTACGCTCAGTTATTTTGTAAAGAAATTCGGGTTGGAAAAGGTTCGTAACTATGTTGTGTGTGTAGTCTTAATTGAGTTGATGGTTATTACAACACCTTGGACGCTGAATGCTTGGTCGGAGGCTTACCTTCCACTTTTGAAGATATACCTTGTTTACATTGCCATTTTCTTCTTTGCAAGGCACTTCGTTCAGAGTTTGGACAGCATGGTACTGGATCGTGAGATAGACATCTCTGATTTAAAAGAGGGAATGGTGCCCGCCGAACAGATTCTTAAAATCGAAAGGGAAGATGGAGAAGTCGCTTATAGCAAACAAGGGTTTGCACTTCCGAATGCGTTAAACGCAAATATTATTCTCGGGACGTTACCGGGAGGAGTCTCGAAAGAGAAAGCAACAGAGTTAAAACAACTGGTAGAAGATGGTAAGTTTGAGAGTTTTGATAACAAGATCCGCATCCAACGCTCTTTGCGGTTCGCCCCTATGATCTGCTTGGGTGTTATCTTGACGCTTCTGTGCCGAGGTCCTTTCTTCATGTTTTTTCAATAAACA
>VXZL01000212.1 GCA_009845505.1 Candidatus Poribacteria bacterium
AGCATGTGAGATGTGATTTTTGCGTCTCACATGCTAACGTAGCACCAACCTATACGGGCAGAGTATAACGCCTTTATCCAACAACCGAGGAATCGCATGAGGCCCTCATCTCTTTATGAAAACTGATCCTATTGTAAAGCATCTTGGTACATTCACACTTCTGCTACTCATACTGCTTGTTGCTGGCTGGATCCGTATCCACGGTATCCCCGGGATCCCTGAGGGACAGTTTACCTCTACGGATGCTTATCTTTACTACTGGCAAGCAGACATTATCGCTGAGCATGGCACATTGCCCGCACGCGATATGCACCGCTGGCTGCCTCTCGGTAGAGACCTGGGACAGACCCTCAACGCTTACTCTTACGTTACTGCGTCCGCCTATAAACTGATAATCCTATTTTTTCCGAATGTCTCCCTCTATCAGGTACACCTCTTCGCGCCCATCGTCTGTTTTCTGATCGGCATGGGCGTACTCTGTATTTTCCTATATCGAACATTCGGACTTAACTTTGCCGCCACTGTTGGGTTGCTTTTGGCAATTATGCCCGGTGGTGTGGAACGGAGTGCCGCCGGGTTCAGCGATAGAGACAGTTGGTGCTGGCTCCTCGGTATTCTGACTGTCATAATGTACCTCTGGAAAGAACAAGCAGAACAGCAGCGTTACCGATTCGGCTGCACCGCGCTTTCTGGGTTTTTTATGTGCCTTGGTGGTCTATCTTGGGAGGGATTTGGCGTTTTCGGGCTCGTTATTCTCGCGATAGAATTGTGGCGGTTCTTGACATCAGAAACAGAGGAACGACTTACAGAATACCTGTTATGGATGTTCATGTTTGTGCCGTGGCTCTACTTGCTCTCGCCTGCATATCGGCACGGTGAGGGGTTCGCCACCTATTTAGCGGTACTCGTGCTATTTCCGCCTCTTGTGGTATTAGGGATGCGTGTGTTTCGATACTTCTTGACTACCCACACATCTATCTCACAGTTTATCGGTGAGCGTATTTCAGCGCGTACCCTTGCTTTAGTCTTGTGTGCAGGATGCCTTATCCTGAGCATGAGTTACGCTTTCAGCCAGCAAACCTCTTTTACAGAGAATACTGTTCCCTTCAGTAATAACCGTTTGATGCAAACTGTAACAGAATTAGATAGTGCTACTGACGATTATTGGTATTTTCGGTATGGCGGCGTGTTTTTACTGGGTAGTTTTGGATTGATAGGCGGTTGCGGGCAAGTATGGGGCAAAAAAGGGATAATCCTTGCAACAATGTTGGGGATCATCATGCTATCAACATTTTTCAGAGTGTCTCTCTCACACCTTTTATTGGCCCTTATTGGTTTATTTGCCGAATCCTCTGAAGATGTAGGATTGCTCTCGCGCCGCGTATCGTTTACCGTGTGTGAATATCTCTTTCGTATCGCAATTGCACTCACAGGTGTCGCAGCACTCGGAATTGCATGCACACGCAAAGTGCCTATGAAAAATGAACGCGTTTATATTGCAATGGCAATATGGCTCCTTTTATGGGTAGGACTCACGAGAGACGCGAGACGCTACGATTTCTTTGTCGGCGTGCCGTTTGCCTTCTTTACCGCAGTTTTAGTCCATTTTGTTTTTGTGTACATGAGCGAAAAATATAAAATGCACGCAAAGTTACAATCTATGCTAAAAGTTGGTATCAGCGTGGCTATACTAACAGTGTTACTTTTAGGGGAACTGCCCCACACCACGGAATCAGATTCCCTTGCCAAGCGCGGTGTTCTTACCCCGATCCAGATGCGCGGGGCAATACCCGGGAGGAACACACCACAAGGCATCGCCATGGAAAACGCTCTGAATTGGATGAAAACAGAATACGGAAAAGATGGAAATGTCGTCGTTTGCACGGAATGGAGTTACGGCAGCATCCTTAACGTCCTCGGTGGTGTCAAAACTGTCATTGACCAAGATCATTTTATTCAGCATTGGATACACCTCTATTCTCGACACGTCTTCTGTGCACAATCGGAGCAGGAAGCACTTGTGTTCCTCAAAACCCATGGAGCCACACACTTGATGCTAACCGAAGCTGAAGCACTCCACCCGCAGAAAACTTCTTTCGTCGGAAGTGATGAAAATAGGGATCGGCAATTTAAGATGATACCGATGCGAATACAAACTTCTGAAGGTAATTCATCAAAATACCATCGGATGATACCTAAGAAAGAAAATGCCTTTATAAAGTCTATTGATGCTGACTTCAGCTGGCCAGTTACCATTACTGCAAAACTAAAAACAGGAGAGGAGGTACTTCTACCTTATATTGCAGTGGATCGAAAAGGCGAGATTGAAAGGAACCCATATATGGAAAACAGAAATGGTGGTATCTTACACTATTTTGAAGATCAAGAAAATACACTCTACTATATCCCACCTATCGGCTGGAACAGTCTTGCCATCAAACTGTTCTTTTGGAACATGAAGAGTCCACACTTCATTCCAATTTATCCACAAAAGGAATTTTCTGCTGCAAAAGTAAAAGTGTGGGAGATTCACTATCCACCAAACATCAAAGAGAATCCGAAATATAGTGCCACAGCACCTAAATTGAAACAGTAGAAACTGAGGTTCACAAGTCAGTAGTTTTCTGGCTACCGCGATTTCACTTGCTATTGCAAGAGAGTCCAAACAGGAGATTTATCAAAATGGATAAAAAAATTGTTGGCATCACACTGATCCTCACTGCATTATTCGTCGTAGGTGGTGTTGTCTTAGAAACACACGGTGGTGGGTCTATAACTGGCGATTTTTCGATGATGGAAGGCTATTGGACGCTCAGTGCCTCTGCTTCTGCTGGTGCATCTGGTGCCTGTGCATCAGCATCACCATATATCCCGGGTTGGGAAGATCTCACCGGAAACGTTGACGAAAATGGGCACGGTAATATGGATGCAATGCCAAAAATCTACCATTGCTCAGGGAGTGCCTCTGTTGAGGCAAAGAGAGATGGATATTGGACGTGGCCCACACTGTCTCCAATTCCTTGGTGGCATAAGGCTAAAAATCAATCCGACAGCGCCACCATTGAACACAAAGTGAGAGTACACTGGGGAGAACATGAGTTCGACGAGACGACTTATCAGGCTGGCATTGACCTCTCTCAATTTAATATCCCAGCCAATGCGTCTGTTTCATATACCCCCGGAGGCCCCGCTAAATACCATTGGTGGGTTTCAGTCCCAGAGTCTTATAAATCACTGTCTGCCTCGGTGGGTGGGCAAGAATATGTGAATAAGTCCTCGGGTGCGTGTGGTAGCTTTGAGGGATGGTCATTTACAACAAGCGATAGTTACGAAGGCGAGGGATAAATACGGGGTACAACCAGAAAATTCTTAGGTCTCACCTTTAGTGACACATACAGTGCTAAAAACAGAATAGAGGGTAAGTTGCAAGTTTTTTAACTTGCAACTTACCTCCCAGATAGAATTCATGAGGAAACTTCATTCAAAGGAATAAGATGATGAAACACAAAAACTTACGTATAGTAATTCTGATCATGATTAGTTGTTTAGGCATCGCTGCGTTTCTCCTCTTCAGACATCCTCTGTCTCAAACAATCTCTGAGTATACAAGCGAGTCTATCTCTGTCATTGCGAACAAAGTGAACACACCCCTATTTGGGCAAAGATCCGTCCAAGAAAAGGTATACGACGATCCTTGGGAAGAATTTATCGACAAAGAGACTGAGGCTGTTGTGGCATCGTTCTTAAAAAACAGACCAGAGTGGTTCAAGACCGAAGCCCAGGTTGAACATCTTCGAAGGGGTATTCGGGCTCAAGCCGTCGCACGGGCAGAACAATACAAGAAAGTGCTAGATAAACCCCCTATAAGGGATTACTCAAAAGGCACATTCAGGTCAGGAATTGGCGGGTCTACGAAGATTTATGAGGGCCCCCAAACGCCTGATG
>VXZL01000606.1 GCA_009845505.1 Candidatus Poribacteria bacterium
CTGTTACACCTGCTTGTCACTCAAGATATTTTCGCCTCGCGGGGTCGACTTGCAGCGTTGCTTAAAAAGGATACTTCAACAGCACAATTGGATGCTGCATTTCGGGAGTTTTTCGTGGCTTATGAACTCTTGGAACTCGCCTTGGAAGATTATCATTACGACCCGGATGAGGGGTTAGAGATAAACCCAGCGTGCGCAGCAGAATTAAACAAGGTGGATGAATATCTCAAAGCAGGCGGTAAAACATATTCACTTGAGGAGGTTTTTAAAGAGTTTGAGGGAGAATAGTTGTGTACACATTAGAACTCAGTGCAGACGCAAGATCGGATTTGCGCCATCTGGATGCGGCAATCCGCAGGCGGGTCCGTAATCACTTGACTCAGCTATGTGAAACGTGCGATCAGCGACCACACAAAGCACTCCGAGGTGAACATAAAGGAAAGTTCAGTTTAAAGGTTGCCAAACATTATCGTATTCTCTATACTTTTGATAGGCGGACCAAGGTAATTAATGTGTCCCGAATTAGGCACCGCAGCAAGGTCTATTAAATATAGGTGAAAAGAAAACAGAAACTCTTGACATGACATGATTGAAACTTTGAAAAACGAAATTGAGCAGATTGTCGAACAAGCGTGTGCTGCCGCTACAAATATCTTTGGTTACGACATTTGGACCCACCATATCCTACAAGTCATTGAAAACGCGAAACAACTTGCCCCACGTTTTGATGCTGATCCCGAAATTGTGGAATTCGCGGCGTTACTCCACGATTACGCCAGCATAAAGGATGAAGCACTCTACGCCGATCACCATATCCAAGGTCCCATTGAAGCCGAGAAACTCCTTAAAGGTTTCGGCTATCCAGAAGAAAAAATAGGAGCCGTCAAAGAGGCTATCGCGACACACCGGGGGAGTGTCATAACGGAACATCGAAGTGCAGAGGGAGCATGTCTTGCAAATGCCGATGCGATGTCCCATATTCAGGGTGTTCCTTCGCTGCTATACCTGGCTTATGTTCATAATGGAATGGGAATTGATGAAGGTAGCGCGTGGGTCAAGGCAAAACTGCAACGAAGTTGGCAGAAACTACGATCGGACGTTCAAGAGTTGGTCAGAGACAGATATGAAGCTGCGCTGGAGATGCTCTGACATTAGAGGTTGCAGATGCGCGTGTTGCTTGATGAAAATCTGACTATGACCGTTGACAAGGTTCATTGGTTCCTCAATCTTTTTGATGAACTCGGTATCCAAGTCTGGATTGATGGGGGATGGGGTGTCGATGCTTTATTAGGTGCACAGACTCGAAATCACCAAGATTTGGACATTATCATCCCATGGGAAGATTCAGCAGTCCTGACCGAAGCACTCTTCGCGCACGGCTTTGTTGACATCCACACGGATGATCGCACGGATCGAAACTTCGTGATGGGGCATCAAACACATGGAATGATTGACTTTCATGTAGTTGAACGGACCGAAGATGGCGGGGCAGTCTACGGTCCTGGGGAAATCGACTGGATTATTTCTGAATTGGAGTTGGATGCCGTGGGTTACATTGGAGGACGGGAGGTACGATGCCTCTCAGTGGATTACCAAGTGCGTTCACACGCTGGATATCCATTGCAAGACACAGACTTTGCCGATATGCAAGCATTACACGATAAATTCAGTGTTGAATTGCTCCCTGAGCAGATTAAGAATAATTCAAATCCACACTTGCCTAATGTCCCCAGTAAAGCATGCCAGCCGTGACAACACCCGCAATCATCAAAGCGATAGACCACAACATATCAAGATTAAACCATGCCTTACGAAGCAGTGCCAAACCTACTACCTCGTAAACAACAACCGCCACAATTCCCGTCACAACGAAAAAACTGAGGGTATGCACGCCGACAGCGGATAATAACAGCGTAGCACTATCCGTCATAGTTGCCGATGCGTGGTGGGTATGTCCAGAATGTGCCGATGCCATCGGCATCCTTAACAAAAGCGGTGCGAGCATCAAACCTGCGCCGTGCGCCGAAGCCATTAGGAAAGACCAGATTGTTAAGTCCTTGAAGTTAACACGCATCCCGACCCATTTCGGATGCCTTGCCCGGAACAACTTATATAGCCCAAAACCGAACAGGACAACTGCACAAGCGATACCAAGCACCTTCTCCGGTATCTGCTGTTGTGCAAACACAATCACCAGTACCACGACCCCGATCGAAATCGCGTGTCCGAGTGCCATTGGGAAGAGTGCTCCAATAACCGCACTTCTTCGTTTCTCCTGCATACCCAGCGCAACCGCAAAAAGCCATCCCATACCCGGATTAATACCGTGAAATACACCGAGACTAATGTAGCCTACCCATGAAATAGCGTCCATAAAATATCTTTCTACCGATAATATGAGGGCACTGCAAGAGAACCTGCACACCCTCTTTTAAAACAGTATAGTAATGGCATGCGCGCTTTGAAAGCTAAGTCGAAAACCACGCCAGCGGCATGCCTATTCGGAAATACCATCAATTCTTACGAATAACAGAAGGTATCAGATGAGCTATCGCCACCCTGTAAGCGAATCTGATGGGCGCGACTGTCGCCGAAACCTACAAAGAAGTTAGGATCCAATTCAAGTCCGCCATTGGGATCTATATCTGCTTTCACCATCCATCCATTTGCGCCGTCTGGGTAGAACTGATTATCCCAAGCGACGTAAAGCGAATTGGTGAAATAGAGGCGTTTGCCATCGCGACTCAACTCAACCATCTGGGGTCCGCCGCTGACGGGTCCAGCTGCCGGATGCGGATGAGATTTTGTAATACCGCCTATTTCGACGGTGCCGGTATGCTTCGGGTTGAACGGGTCGGAGACATCGTATTGCAATAACTCCCCGGTGCCCCAACAAGAGACATACAGGAACCGATCGTCCAACGAAAGAATATGATCCGTAACCAGTGGCGGAATCATTCCGATATCCTTTAACGCTGGCGGTAAATCATCAGGATTTTCAGGGGCTTGTGCAGGAATATCAATAATCTTTTGAATGCCCCAAGCGTCGCCATCTTTATACCAGGTCCAGATCGAACTGGAGAGGTCATTCATATTCAACACGGCATTGACAAACCCATAAGCTTTGGTTGGATCGTGTGCAGGACGCAGCTCCAAGATCATCTGGTAGTCGTCGCCTAAATCCAAGGTCTGGATGTTCTTACGGTGTCGAATATCCCAGATATGGATTTTATGTCCGAACTTGCGTGCGCCCAAATCTTCAAGGCTCACACCATTTTCAATCATTGCGGGATATCCCCACTCACTGGTAACAGCGATGTCATACCCTAAGTGCCACCAGAAATCGTAAGAGAGGGACTGGGAACCGCGTTCAACTTCCCATTGTCCAAGGATATTGAAGTTGTAGTGATCCATGAGGAAAATGCCCCCGGGCCCCTCTTCGGAACCCGCTGAAGCGAGAGCACTAATATAGATACCTTCGGGGCCACAATGTACCGTATGCGGACGCGTATATCCAGATCGTTCTTCAACTTCGTCAGCCGTCAAAGTCTTAATGAGTTTCGGGGACTTCGGATCCTCTTTCACATCAAGGATATAGATATGAGAACCCCGGAGTGCCGGCACAACGAGATAGCGGCGTTCTACATAAGGGTGTGGCGCGTAGGGACAGAGGGCCGCACTACATGCGTTCCAACCAAAGTGGTGGATCTCGTCCCGAACGCCGAGCTCCAACTGATTGATAATCTGACCATAGGTGCCAGACGCTTCGTTGAGATCAACAACACACATATTATCGGGTTTGCCATCGTCCCGCGGTGCAGCGACATAAGCGAGTTCTTCCGCAGGTGCCTCAATCGCCATTTTGGGTGATGGGTAAAAAGTCGGATCAGGTTTCCACTGTTGTAACAAAGTTATTTCTCCTTTTAAGAGTTGTCAGTTATGAGTTATCAGTTTGGGTGAAGGAGTGTCTCTTTTATCATTCGTTTCCCGGATGCCACCCCGTTTGGATAGATTGCTCCTGAAGCAGTGCTTAACTGACGACTACTCCGCGTCGTTTTGTGCGCGGTCGAGCCAACCGGGTAGTTTGATATTTTCAGAGAGTTTCCACGCGGTCAAGTAGAGTGAAGCCGTCCAACGTACGCCTTCACGCGCTTGAACATTTGTGAAATCAACCAAGGCAGGTGTCGGGGCATTCAGATTTTGCCAGTCTCCGGCAAGTTCGTAAACACTGTCTACTAAACTGAATCCCGCCTTAACCTGTTTTACTATTGCTGGCATTAAGTCGCCAACGGCTTCAATCTGTTGTGCTTTCGCGAGTTCTGTCGGATCCAGTTTCAACATTTCGATGGCTGAATCGACTTTTTCATGGATACCGGCATGTAAACGCGTCCCGTCCTCCTGAACAATGCCATCGAAATGGATTGTCAGATGCAACGGTTGACACATGTCCTGGGCATAGTGTGCGAGAAATCCGGCATAGAGAAAGCATTTGTATTGGATCATCGGATTGTCGGGCCACTTCCGGTACTCTGCGAAAGCAAGAGCGAGCCGTTCTGTCCATTCTGCCAAAGCATAGGGGAGTGTCCCAACCGTCCGCGGCGCAAGTCCTAACTCCGCACACAGCTTAAGGTGTGCCTTGCGTCCCTCTGGAATCGGGTGATCTCCGAACAGTTCCACATCAACATAGTGTTCGCTGTATTCAGCCTGTCGTGCGTGCGGTATGCTACGCGCTTTGGACAGGTCTGGGTCGTAGGCGCAGTGAGCGATCATTTTTCCGGCGGCCCGAAAAAATTCAGGCATTTTCTCGGGAAGTACTTTGACGGATGCCTGTGTCATAATATCGTGTCCGCCGCCCCACCATGCCCACGCCGGTGCAGTGAGGAGTATTGAAAACAAAATAAGGATATTAGAGAAGCGTTTCATTTTTTAAGTTTACCTTGCGGTTCGTTCAGGTGAATTGGTTAAATAACGTTAATCGACGTATATCCGCCTGCGCCGTTGTTGCAGGCTACCATTACCGATAAAACTGCCCAAACGAACAGTTTGCGGACAGGTTAGTCTGCAGCGAGATATTCTGCAGGATTCGTTTCTTGCCACTGGAACTGAAGTTCAGCGGTTTCATGGGGCTTAAAGGATGTTGAGACCGTTTCAACTGCAGGTCCAACGACATCAATTTTGTCCAGATCCGCAGTGCCATAGCCCATCTCATTTGCGTAATGAAAAAGTCCAATCTCCAACGGTTGAAACCCCATTGCCCTCGTTGTGACAGCGTCCGCTGCGAACACATCATCACTCGCAATTGCAACACCAAGTGGAACAGAATCGGTGCCGCCGGGTCCATTGCCTTGTAGCCCAACGGTGCCATCAACGATAGCAATATCAGGCTTAAGGTAGCGTGAGAGGCGAAGGAGGTTGATATTCAGCGTCTGTGCTTCGCGCGGAAGCACACGGTCTGCATGACTGTGGTAACCGTGCATTTTAATCCGGTCTTCCTTGTGCAAGGTGCCCATAATCATATTCTTCATAGCAAGCGTCACGACACCCGCGTCATGCGTTTTAGCGATAGCGACAGAGATTGTGCAGGGGCAATCCAGTACGATTTTCGGCATCCGGACGGTATTTTCATTGCGCTCAGCAAGAAACACCTTCGTTTTTACCCAATCGGTCTCTTGATGTAAATCCACGAGTCGAATGGGGAGATCGTACTCGGCTTGGAGTGCTTCATAGCCGAAAATCTGGAACGCCTCACCCGAAAATTTCTCATTAGCACCTTCGGCGATAATCACCTCTTTCGGGGGTTGCGGGGTACTCAGTAGGAAATCAAGTGCGCCGCGTATCGCATCTGGGTGCGACGAAGCCAATTGATTTGTACTGGAGAGAAAATTCGGTTTCAACAGCACCTGTTCACGGACTTTCGGTGTAAGCACTTCACGTATATTGTCGAGTGCCTCAAAAACGTTAGCGCGTCGCCTGCCGGTTTTGGCAAGCCCAACTTTTGTATCCTTCGTATCCATAGATTCTCCTTATGAATTACGCGTTTAATCGCCTTCAGATGCGCGCAAGCCGCGAGCTACAGCATCTGCTAAGGATAGATTAGTGTTTTTTATCAAGAATACTTCTTAGAAAACCCGAGTGTCTTTCTAATAGTGTGTCTGCGTCTGCAGCGTTCAATCCTTCTGAGAGCATTACAATCGCCAATTTCGCCCGTCCATTTGTTTGTGCTAACGTTGCCTCGGCTACCGCAGCGTCAACGCCAGTGACGGCTTGGACGACCCGTATACTCCGTTCAACTAACTTGGTATTAGAAGCGTGGACATCTACCATCAGATTGTCGTAGACTTTGCCTAACTTTATCATAGAAACCGTCGTCAGCATGTTCAAGACGAGTTTTGTGGCTGTCCCTGCTTTCAAACGCGTCGAACCTGTAATGATTTCGGGACCGACAATCGGTGCAACGAAATGCGTCACCCACTTTTTAAGTTGCTCAGGCGGTTGAACACAGCACAAAAATATCGTCGTTGCACCGATAGCGTGAGCCTCCTTCAAAGCCCCGATGACATAAGGTGTGCGTCCACTACTTGCAATTCCGACGAGTACATCTTGCGGTGTGAGTTGACGTTCCCTGATAACTTGTGCGCCACGTTCAGGTCTGTCTTCTTCGCCTTCCACAGAGCGACGCAGGGCAACATCACCCCCCGCAATAATCCCCTGTACCATCTCAGAAGGTGTGCTAAAGGTCGGTGGGCATTCAGAAGCATCTAAGACCCCAAGTCTACCACTCGTGCCTGCACCGATATAGAATAGCCTGCCACCGGCGCGAAACGCCGTAACACACAAATCAATTGCGTGTGCGATTGCATCGGATTCTGCCTCAACGGCTGCAACCACTTTTCGGTCCTCTTCGTGAAAGATTTGGACGATTTCTGAAATCGACTTCAGGTCAATTTCGGTAGAATTCAGGTTTCGCTGCTCTGTTGTAGATTGCATGCATGCCTTCGCCAGAAACAACTTCTGACTACAACTTCATTTGTGCCAATAACACCGCCCCGTAAGCAGGTTCATGCTTTGGAAGTCGCACCACCGCCTCTGGTTGAATCTCCGCAAACTGTTGACGGATCTTATCAACAAACATCGGTTGATGAACGAGATTACCGCCACTGAGAACAACATCAAACGACTTTCCGAATCCTAATTGTTCAATCACACATCGTGCAGCACAAACGAGTTCATCTGCAGCACCGTCAATAATCCGTCCTGCAACACCATCCTCTGCTTGGGCAGCATCAAACACAATTTCTGCCCAGTGGGCTATAGCATCTCGACTTGCAGCGTGTACCCAACGAATCAACTCACTCGGCTCATTCAGTTCAAGCCTATTGAGAATTCGGTCTGTGAGTTCAGTTGGCGTATCTCTACCATCAGCAGCACGAGCAACAGCCCGAAGCCCTTTTAGAGCAATGTCGTAGCCACTGCCTTCATCTCCGAGGAGATAGCCCCAACCACTCGCACGTGCTTCTCTGCCATGAGCATTGATGCCATAAGCGATAGCACCCGTCCCGGAGATAATAATTACGCCTTCCTGCTTCTCAGTTCCTCCAACGAGAGCAATGTGTGCATCATGCGTGAGTATCCGATTGTCTTGGATGCCGAGATCATCACAGATTCGCCCAATGACTTCTTGATCTGCAGGGCGTCCTAAGCCTGCCATTCCCAAACAAAACCGAATCGGACTTGTTCTTGAAACACTGGCTTTCTCGCAAAGCTCTTCAATAAGGTTTTCCAGAACTGCCTGGGTCTCTGTTTCACCAACCACGTGATAGTTTGCAGGTCCCGCTTGAACCTCTGCGAGACATTGTCCTGTTTCCGTCGCCAGGATGCCAACGGTTTTTGTTCCACCGCCATCAATTCCGATGATGTACATGATACGCCAATATGCTACCTCTAAAGCCCTTGACAACTCACCTACAGATTCCTTATAATAGTTATAGTTTATCACGATCCAACAATTAGATGCAATAAAAATTTTTTTGAGAAAAAAGGACCCTGAAATGCAGAAAAAGAACTACCTCACACTGATTATGCTTTGTGGAAGCCTCGTGTACTTCGGTTGCTCCGAAGATGGCGCGCAATTCGAGTGGCAGCAGATTGAGAGCGGTACAGACACCCATCTCTACGGTGTCCATTTTGTGGATGCCAAGCGCGGTTGGGCAGTCGGCACTGCGGGGACGGTTCTCTCTACCACCGACGGTGGTACGACTTGGCAATCGTCATCTATTTCCAAAGACGCGCTGACGCAGGTTAATTTCACAACACCAAATAACGGTTGGCTCGCCAGTATTGGACAAGTGCATTATACCGCGAGCGGCGGGGCTACATGGAATGTCCAACACCAAATACGGAGTCAAAGTAGACCGCCGGGTATCTTGGATCTCCACTTCGTTAGCAAAACGGAAGGTTGGGCAGTTGGCGGAAAAGGAACCGTTCTTTGGACAGAAAACGGCGGCGGTCGTTGGGAAAACATACAAGACCTTTCAGATAAACACCTCTGGGGTGTCCATTTTGTCGATCCAGAGCGCGGGTGGATTGTTGGGGAAGAAGGCGAGGTGCTTCATACCCAAGATGGCGGAAAACGATGGGTGCGTCAGACAAGCCATGCCGAGCAGCCGCTATTTAGTGTTTATTTCACAGACGTATCGCGCGGATGGATTGTCGGTACAAATGGACTGATCCTCCACACTGCGAATGGCGGAAGAACATGGCTTCGGCAGAAAAGTCCAATCAACGAAAACCTACGAGATGTCGCATTTCACGATGCAACAAGCGGATGGGCAGTCGGCGAGAAAGGGCTAATCCTTCGGACAGAAGACAGTGGTAAGACATGGCACCGTTATCCTTCACCGGCACGGCATAACTTGCAGGATATTTATCTGAATAAAAATACGGGTTGGATCGTTGGTGCCAAGGGAACCGTTCTACGCAGTTATTAGAGTTTTTAACCACATCACGATAAAAATAAAATCCCTTCGTGTTTTATGTCCACAATCTATGGATCCAAACTGAGAGACAAAGCACAATTCCGCCAATGGTAATTAAGTTTCGCGTGCTCGGTGAACAACGCGTCCAAACATTCTTTAACCGTATCGGGAAAAAAGCCATCCCAATAGCCAATCCAATAATCAAAAACGAAAACGGGTGATAGTGCCACGCGTCCGCGAAATGTCCGTGTGTTATAGCAAGGCACGCCCGCGTCATCCCGCACCCGGGGCACGGAATATCGGTCACTAAATGGAATAGACACGGAATCAGCGATGCCTCTTCAGGTGCTATCTCGGCACCTGCGGTATAGAGTCTAACTACACCTAATCCAATAAGAAATAGACGCGAAAGAAAAGGACGGTTAAACATTAGAACTTCGTTCTTCGTAGAGTCTGTTAATTTGGTGCTGTTGAATAGCAAGCGATGCGATACCAATACCGAAAATTGCTAACAAAACACAGATGATTGGCAGACTCGAATCAAATACCATATCATTGTCAGCCTGTACCTGATTGATACCGCGTGCCATTTTGTACTCATAATAGATACCATAAATCCCGCAAGTGATAAAGGAAAGCAGCAGCCACAGCCAAAAAGAGTACTCATCTCTCCGCAGCCAAGCGTTAAGCGTTGCCATCTGTTTGTATTGCCAGTAAAGTCCATAGATACTGCAGGTGATTAAGGTCAGCAAAATCCCAATCACAATACTTCGCCGACCTTCAGATTCTGGGTACGGATGTTGGTTAAGCATAAAATTCTCCTTAGTTGCGCGGCAGCGAAACTGTGTTCGGGACCGTAATCTCGCCAGAAATGATTTTTGCTTTCAGCGATTCGACAGTCTCTACGATGTCGTCCGAAAGCAGCGGTTGATTGTGTTCGTCAACGGCATAACTGACATCACCATCTGCTATACCGAATAAGCGGATACCTGCCATAAAATTGCCTTCAGCGGTTTCTCGGATGATGCGTTGGACAGAAGTGGGAACCTCTTTTGTCATACTCGTCAAGACAAGTCCGGGGGCGAGATGGTTACCGTTGGAGTCAACCCAAATGATGAACTTTTGTTGTTCCTGCGCTGCTTCAAGTACACCTTGACCGGCTCCACCGGCAGCGGTGTAAATCACATCAACCCCGTTTGCATATTGTCCTAAAGCGAGTGTCTTTGCTCTTTCAGGTTGCGTAAAACCTGTGGCATCTTTGCTAATATATTCAACAGTGACTTCGGCATCTGGATTGACTGCGTGAATTCCGGCAATATAGCCTGCTTCAAACTCGTGTAACAGCGGAACATCCGCGCCCCCGATATAACCGACTTTGTTACTCTCCGATTTTAAACCTGCAATTGCGCCGACCAGAAACGATCCTTCATTAGACTTATAGTTCACAGAAACCACATTTGGAATATCAAGTACAACATCAAAAATTGCGAATTGGACATCTGGAAATTCCGGTGCCACGCGAGCGAGTACGTCGCCCATCTGATAACCTGCTGTCAAAACAAGTTCTGAATTTTGTGATGCATCTCTTAGGAGCATCTCTGTAGCTACAGGATCGTTTTCATTACCGCTTACTTCAGTCAGCACAATTCCAAGTTCTGCCTCTGCAGTCTTTAAACCGACATGGAAGGCATCACAGTAAGCCGCGGAACCAACGCAATCGCTGGGATATATCATCGTTACGCGAAGCGGTGTAGCATCTGTTTCACTTGACGGTTCGGTAAGGATCACGTCCTGAATTGCGTCGCAACCACAGATTAAAAGTAGTCCGAACGCTAAAAAAAGGTATTTGCTCAAAACACTTAAATTTTTCATGTTTGCTCCTTAAAAAAACATTATGATAAGCCACAAACTAAAAGTTTGTGCTACAAATACAACACTCATACTATGATAGATATAAAATTTGAAAAAATATCTTAGTTAATGAATGGATCCCCCACAACTTCACAGAAAACGTTGTTCACAAATCTGATACGGGTTATGGGTATAAACCCGATAAACGACTCGTCCCGAAAAATTGAGCATATCTTTCATTCGGTCATAGATAGCCGGATGTGATATACGTTGCAAAACCGAATCACGGGCAACCCACTCGGTTTCTAAACTCTCCTCACTTGTACTTAAGTCACCACAAACGTAGTCCACTAAGAAACCAAATGCCAATTTAGTAGGAAACTTAATGTTTGAGTAGATACCAACCAGTGCTCCAATTGACGTAGTAACACCAGCTTCTTCTTGGATTTCACGTTGTAATGCCTCGATAAGGTTTTCGCCTTCTTCGACTTGACCACCTGGAAACTCCCACCCACGGCGTGGACCTCGTATGAGCAAGACTCTACCGTCAGAATGACTTATCAATCCAGAGACAGCAACGATGTGTTTCGGATGAACCATTTTCAGACACCTATGGCATAGCCATCGCGACGCGGATCAGCACCGCCCATAAAACTGCCTTCTTCGGTATCAAAGGCGATACCGTGACCACCCCCGACGGTCGCCGTCCAATCGGGTAGCACCTCTACGTCATGTCCACGTGCCTCCAACGCTGCACGGACAGCGACGGGGATACGTCCCTCCACACTCACATGCGTTCCTGGATTAATCAACCGAACGCGCGGTGCCTCAATCGCCGCTTGGACATTCATCCCGTGCTCAATGAGATTCAACACCATCTGGAGTGTTGTTTGGAGGATGCCGTGGCTTCCCGGTGTCCCGATCGCAGCAAACGGGTTACCGTTTTTCCAGACTTGGCACGGCGACATGCACATCTCTATCCGCTTGTGCGGTCCAACAGCATTCGGACTCTCTGGGATTCTATCAAACCAATTCATGAAATTGTTGAGGAACATTCCCGTTGAACCGAGGATGACCCCTGAACCGAATGGCTGCCCAAGGCTCTGCGTTACTGCAACGATATTGCCTTCGGCATCAGCGGTATCAAAGTGGGTTGTGCATTCGGTCGTCCAATCGTTAGCGATAATTTCACCGGGCAGTTTGTCTTTTGACCAACGTTCACCGCCGCTGACAGCTGCCTGCTCACCGATGCGCTGACGTTGTGCTTCCGCATAATCTTTTGAGAGCAAGTACTCAATTGGTGGATCGGGTCGTGGTGCGTGCTCAGCTCTATCCGCACTCGCCAGCTTGATCGCTTCAATCAACAGATGGAGGTATTCAGGGGTATTGTGTCCGAGTTCACCGAGTGCATCGTTCTCTAAAATATTCAACGTCTCCAGATACTGAAAGCCTGAACACGGCGGCGGTGGACAATAGACTTCGTAATCTTTGTAAGTAACGGAGATCGGTTCCTGCCACAGCACCTCAAAGTCGGTCAAATCCTTTTCGGTTATGAACCCACCCGTCTCTTCGGAAAAACGGACAATTTCTTTGGCAATCTCACCGCGATAGAACGCTTCTGCCCCGCCTTCGGCAACCGTTCGGAACGTCTGCGCAAGGTCCTTCTGCACCAAGACCTCACCGGGATGTGGCGTTCTACCCCGGGAGGCGATGACCTCTGCGGCTCTCTCCGAAAAATAGTGGTAAGCACCTGCCATGAACTCCGCATTTTTGACGGTGACGGCGTATCCATTTTCTGCTAACTCAATCGCTGGCGCGAAAACATCCTCACGAGACATACTCCCATATCGCTCCAGCGCAGCCAACCACCCACCACATCCACCCGGCACCATACCTGCACGAATGCCAATCTGCTGGCTTTCGAGCGTCGGATAGACATCCAGCGTCGCTGCGTAAGGCGCGGTGCCGAGATAATCTATCACGTGGTGCGTTTTTTCCTTTGCACTATAGAGCAACATATACCCGTTGCCAGCAATACCGGACATATACGGCTCAACGACGTTGAGTGTCGAAGCTACTGCGACTGCTGCATCAAACGCATTACCGCCAGCAAGCAACATGCGTGCACCAGCAAGACTCGCAAGCGGATGTGCACTCGTCGCCATTCCGCGCGTCCCTGTTACTGTGGATCGGTGCGTTGTGCCGTGTGATGGAAAAGCCATGCTTATCTCCTTAGATTCTGTGATCTGTGTCGGGATTACAAATCCCTCCTACATAAGATGTTGACCTCTGTCGGGGTTACAAACCCCGCCTACCGATGAAATCCCTTTGAAACCGGTGCCACCTGAGCTGCCACATTAACTTCCAGTAGTTGGCACGATGCACAAAAAGTCGTTGCCCATCTAACTCAAGTACAGGAATTAGATGCTTATATTTTGTGAATAATCCCAGATTTTTGGTGATGTCGATTTCTTCTATAGCAATAGATATTTTTGTTTCAATGCTCTCCAGCACAACTTTTGCCTCGTCGCAGAGCGGGCAATCGGGTTTTGTGTAGAACTGGAGTTGAATTGGAAAATCCATACTCCAAAGTTTAGCATAAGTCACCAAAAATCGCATGCACTTTTTACATGCCTCAATACGGGTTATGTGATAAAATACGGAGGCACAGGAAACTAACGGTTTCCTATGCTACAAGCTATTGTTCAAACTTTAGTAAGGAGAAAAAATGAAATTGAGACTCGCACAATACGGTATTTCCCACGACCACGCTTCAGGGAAAGCCCGCGTGATGAAGGAAAGTGACGACATTGAGTTCGCCGGTGTCTTTGAACCGTCCTCAGAAGTCCGAGAGACACTTGGTCAAAGCCCTGTCTATGAAGGCGTTCACTGGTTTACGTCCAAAGAAGAGATACTCGAAGATGAAACGATTGTTGGGGTCGCAGCACAAGGACGTGTGTCGCAGAATCTGACCTTTGCACGAGAGATTCTTGAACACGGTAAGCATGTTTGGTTCGATAAACCCGCTGGCGATAACCTTGATGAATTTCGAGAGGTTTTGGAGATCGCCCGCGACAAAAATCTGCTCGTGCAACTCGGCTATATGTTCCGCTACAACGCAGGCTTTCAATTTATCCTTGATTGGGTGCATTCGGGTAAACTCGGCGAAATTTTTTCCGTTCGCGGGCGGATCTCATCAGGACCTTCAAGCGATGCGCACTGGCAACGTTGGGACTCACTCGGTGAACATTCCGGGGGCATCATGTTCATCCTCGCCTGTCACCTCACCGATATTATCGTTGCATTACTCGGACGCCCCACACACGTAACACCCTTTTCAAGGCACGATGGACATGACGTGCCGTGGTATCGGAACAATACAGCGGCTGTCTTTGAATATCCGAAGGCATTGGCGATTCTTGAATCTACGGCGTTGGAAGTGGATTCAGGTAAGTCGAGACGACTGGAAGTCTATGGGACACGCGGGAGCGCAATCCTGGAGCCGCTTGAACCGCCAGCGTTGCGATTGTGTCTTGATGAAGAACGGGGCAGGTATGCGAAAGGTTGGCAGACAGTGCCTGTGGAGGCACGACCGCGTTACGTCGAAAGCCTGCGCGCATTTGTCGCTGACATTCGGAGTGAGAAGTCTCCGGATCGTTCTCTTGAACACGAGTTCGCAGTTCAGGAGACGGTGCTGCGGGCGGTGGGACTACAATAATGTATCCTGGCTATCGTCATTAATCCTCATCTTTGATAGCGATGATAGGAACAACTGTAATAGGAAATGCTGATGGTTTGTAGTTTCCATCTGGTGCTTTGGTCGGGAATCTGTATTGAGGGTCTGTCAGAAGTTCATATACCGCAGCATCCTTAGTTCTGACCCGTTCTCTGGTATTCAATTCCCATTCGACTTTGAGTGCCTCGTGTCGCCCCGGAAAGTCCTGTGTCCCTAATATTGATGTTAAAGCCCAATAGATATACTCAGTAATCATGCAACCATAGTCACAGGTTTCATCGGTATAGTGATACCAGGCTTCTGCCGGATACCCGCTCTTGGGACCATCTTTGGGTATTTGCTCGAAATATCCGCCACGGGCAGCATCCATGCACTTTGCTAAGGCGGATCCCCGTTCCTCCTCGAACACCTCGGGGTAAGCGTTGGCATAACCATGTTGTGTAATAGGATGCAGAATTTCCTCCAAAGCACCGTCGTAGTACCCACCGTCAGGGGCATTGATTTTGCCATCAACAAGGAAATCCGGCTTGGCTTCTTCGCCATACAAATCTTGACCAAACCGATAGTCAGCCGCTTCTATTACATCCATTTCCAACTCTTCCATCTCCGCCTCTGTTCCGGGCATAATGATGAAGACATTCCGGCTCACCAAGTGACTGAGAACCTGTGTGTTATCGGGGATACCGTCTTCATCGTTATCAAGGTATTGTGCCAAAACACCTGCGGCATGAGAGAGTTTATCTTCAGATGTTGTTGGGCTTGCAAAGATGTGAACGCCGAAAACGTTGACATATCTGTCACAACCCATTTGTCTGAAAGCAGAAAATTCGCTGGGTATCTCTACTATTTCGATTTTCGGTGTCACTTCAATGCTATCCATTACGTTGTTGCCCATAATTTGGGATGATGCAAGCCTCATTAAAACCAGTATGATTCCAGCAGTCATGGTTTCCTATTTCTCCAAATTTATGCTCTCATTTCCAATTCCACAAAACGGGTGTTGGTTAGTTTCGAGGCACACGCTCACGTACTAATTAAAATTCAAAGGGCGAAAGTTCGAGAATTGCGTCTATGCAAAGCGAACGCCCAACTTTACATTCTCACCCGGATGCGTTGCGATTTTTGGATACTCAACCAACAAATGGTCAAAATCGACAACAGGATGCACAACGGGTTCGGATTTCAGACTGCCGTCGCACAGGAGTCGCCAACTGATTTCAAAGAGCCTGCCTTCATCCCAATTGGGATACTCAGGATTCGGTTCGCTACAGGCGCGCGAAAAGATAATCGTCGGTCGGTTGAAATGCGCTTCCGCACCGAGATCCAATCCTGCTGGATAGATACCCGGCCATGCGCCAGCGACAACGGTTCCCAGATACGTCGCACCCCGGATAGCGGCTTGTAACGCGCTATGATGACCGCTGTATTCAATACAAACATCAGCCCCACGCTTGTTGGTCGCCTTTTTTATCTCCAAACCGGCATCCTCTGTCGTGGGATCAATGACCACATCCGCGCCACATTTGAGGGCAACATTACGACGCAACTCAAGCGGATCGACACCAATTATAGGATAAGCACCCGCCAACTTCGCAAGCTGCAATGCCATGAGTCCAATTCCACCCATTCCAAAGACTGCCACGGCATCACCAATGCGAACATGACCGTCGCGCACTGCTCCCAGCGCGAAATCCGTCGGGTCGAGACAGACGGCTGCCTGCCACGGTACACCCTCAGGAAGTTTCCGTACACCCGATGCGTCCCACACATTTTCCTCGCGGAAGGAGCTGTGCCGGAAAACCCGCTCCCCGACCTTGACATCGGTAACGTCCACACCGATCTCGGTCACCTCGCCAACACACATGTTGCCAAGTCCTGAAGGATAGTGTACCATCCCAGATTCGTTGGCGCGAAAGATTTTATATTCCGAATCGTAGCCACCGCGTGGACCTGCGTACCCCTTATATGATGCCATCTCCGAACCGTGTTTGGCGGCACCGAACTGGCTTTTGACCCGAATTTCATTCGCTTGCAAGGGTGGACTTTCATATTCTCGGAAAGCGACCTGCTCTTGGGCAGGGGCAATGAGTTCTCTTGGCATACTTTTAATTTATCTCCTTTTGGACTGCCCTCCATTTCATTTCGGGCAGGTTTTTGGTTAATTTGTGACTCGGTTGGGCAATAAATCAAAAATTTCAATCGGCGATTGCCTGGTAGGAGAGGATACGAACTTTCTCGCCGATATCCAAACCACCACTGGGATGCAATTGGCACATAAAGATACCAATCATTCTTTCTTGCGGATCAATGAAGAAATTGGTGTAGAAGAAACCGCCTCCACTATACATCCCAACCGATCCGACTTCATTAAGGTCCAATGCGTCGCGGACGATGCTAAAGCCGAGACCGAATCCGAAGTCAACACCCATATCATCAAGCTGATGTGTGGTCATCAACGCAACAGTTTTTCGACTTAGCAATCGAACACCATCCAATTCTCCATCGTTGAGCATCATTTGTGCAAATCGAGCGTAATCAGAGGCAGTGGATACCAAGCCACCCCCGCCAGAGAAATAGGTTCGCGGACCGTTTTGAGATCCACGGAGCGTGCCTACTATTTTTAAGGTTGATGGCACACTGCGTGTGCCTACCACTTTAAGCCACTTTTCATAGCAAGTTTTAGCTTGTAATCTACGCTAAAATATCGCGGACGACATGTCCGTGGACATCGGTAAGGCGGAAGTCTCGTCCTTGGAACCGGTAGACGAGTTTCTCGTGGTTAATCCCGAAGAGATGAAGCATAGTGGCATGGAAGTCGTGGACATGTACAATATTTTCAACGGCATTGTAACCTAACTCATCCGTGTTGCCGTAACTAATCCCGCCTTTGATTCCGCCACCAGCCATCCACATTGAGAACCCCTTGATATGGTGGTCGCGCCCGGTGCCTTGTGCCATCGGCGTTCGCCCAAATTCGCCGCCCCAAATCACCAAGGTCTCGTCTAACATTCCGCGCTGTTTCAAATCGTTAACGAGGGCAGCGGTTGCCTTATCAACATAGCCAGCGGTTGTCTTGATAGCGTTCACAATACCACCGTGATGATCCCAACCGCGATGGTAAAGTTGGATAAACCGAACACCACGTTCCGCCAATCGTCTCGCAAGCAGACAATTTGATGCATAAGATCCGTCTCCCGGCGTTGCCCCATACATATCAAGAACGTGCTGAGGTTCTTCCGAGATGTCAGTCAACTCTGGTACGCTCGTCTGCATTCGGAACGCCATCTCGTACTGGCTAATGCGCGTCGCAATCGTGGGATCGTCTACAGTCTCATCAAGCATACCGTTTAGGGTTTGGACAGCATCGACAACATCCCGCTGTTGTTCCATGTTTACGCCGTTAGGATTGGTAACGTAGTGGACCGGATCGCCGGTTGAATGGAACTGAACGCCTTGGAATTGCCCCGGAAGAAATCCGCTGTGCCACTGCCGTGTTGCGATGGGTTGGTCTTGACCACCGCCTGAAGAGATAAGCACGACGTAGCCCGGTAGGTTTTCGTTTTCACTGCCGAGACCGTAGAGCAACCACGCCCCCATGCTCGGTCTGCCAGCGATTGCAGTACCAGTATTCATAAAGGTGTGTGCTGGATCGTGATTAATCTGCTCGGTTTTCAGAGAACGAACGATACAGATGTCGTCAGCGAGGCTTCCGATATGCGGAAACGCCGTACTCATCTCCTGCCCTGACTCTCCAAACTTTTTGAATTCGTGTGTCGGACCGAGGCATTTGAGGGAATCCGCTTGCCCTTGGAGCTGCGCAATCGGTTGTCCTTCCGTGAAAGACTTCGGCATCGGTTGTCCGTCGAGTTCAGCGAGTTTCGGCTTGTAATCCAGAGTCTCCAAATGTGAGGGCCCCCCTGCCATGCAGAGATGAATAATGCATTTCGCCTTCGGTGGCACGTGCGGTGTCGTAATAATTCCCTGCCACTTCTCAATTTCCGCGGCGTTGATAAGTGAGGGAGACAACAGAGAGGCAAGCGCAAGCGACCCGACACCCCGCACCGTCTTCCCCAGAAATGTGCGCCTTGTAAGACGCAGATTGGTTTCTTCATGAATATTCATAGCGATACCTCTACCTCCTATTCGTCGTTTTGTAATTTTTCAACAGGGGCATTGGACAAACGTGAATGCCCGAAACATTACTTATCCTGATTGAGTTCAGGTCTTTGATTGAACAGACGACGCACCACTAACAGCGTGTGTGAATGTTTCCGTTGCCCACTGGTCAAGATCCTTTCCACTGGCTTCAGCAGCCCTTGCGATGGCTACATGGATGTCGGGAGGAATCTGCAACCTCAGATTTCCAGAATACGGCTTTTGCGGTGGTTTATTCAGTCGCTCGCACGTTTCTAGATAATCCTCTACGGCATCTTCAAAAGCCTTTTGAAGTTCAGGAACAGTATCCGCATGAAACCCGACGATGTCGGTAATTCCCGCAATATGCCCAACAAGACATCTATCTTCTTCACTATACTCAATATGTGCGCTATAACCCTTATATTTCATGAACTTATTCCTGCCTCCTCCAGAAAACGCCGAGCGTCCTTGACTTGGTAAGCACGCGCCTCTTTTTGATTGTGAGGCCGGTGAAATGTTGCGGTAACGCCATTCAATTCAAATCTCACCCGCGATCCTCTTCCCTCAATGGATTTTGCCCCACACGCTACGAAGAGGGATTCTATCTGCCGCCACTTCAACGTTTTTGGAACTGGGGTTCCGAAAATAGCATTTAAAGTTCTTTCATGTCGTTTGTTCATCATCAAGCAGCATATTTGGAAGAATCTCTACTTTTTCTATGTCTTCAAGATCGATTCCACCCCATTCATCCCAAAGTTTCGCTCGCTCCACTTCAGACAATTCAAGGTATTGCCCAAGTGTGAATCCACCTAAGAAAGGCTCGTCAGGCGATAACGGTTGTCCGCCGAGTTCGTCCAAAAGCTCCTGCCTGAGATCCCCAACAGTTTGATCCGCATCTTTAAGCAACTTCTCTCGCTTGATGGCATCAGTAACTAACTCCGGGACCATTGCCAACAATCGTTGCCGGTCTTGGGGATCCATTCGTTTAATCAAGACAGCAATCTGTTCAAGACTGACAGGTAAAGTGAATAGGTTTGTTTGCATGATTTTTTCTCCAAACACCAATGCTAATATCGCGTAATCGTCTCGTGCAAGTTTAATATCACCCGCGCCACAGAAGTCCACGCCGCCAATTCATCAGATGCAACGCCTTCTGTTATCGGAGCGTCCCCCATCGCAATTAATGCATCAGCATCCTCGAGATCAGCGGTATACTCGGCTTGATGCTTTTCATAGAGATTTGTGATAATCTCCAATTCCTTTGGCTCCGGCAGACGAGATAGCGTCCATTGATATGCCCAATTGATGCGATCAGTGACCGATTCACCGCCCTCTTGGATAATCCGCGCCGCAAAGACACGCGCCGCTTCAACGTAACTTGGGTCGTTGAGGAGTGTTAACGCTTGCATCGGTGTGTTAGAGGTGGCGCGTTCAGCAGTACACTCTTGACGACTTGGCGCATCAAACGCCATCATGCTTGGATGCAGGAACGTGCGCTGCCAATGCGTATAGAGTCCGCGGCGATATTGGTCTTCTCCTGTATCGTGGACGTAGACCCGCTTAGGGAAATTGAGATTTGAATAATAACCCACCGGTTGGTAAGGTCGGACACTCGGTCCACCGATTTTGGGAACAAGGAGCCCACTCAAGAGCAGGGCGTTATCGCGGACTGTCTCCGCATCAAGCCGCCAATTTGATTGGCGTGCAAGTAGACGGTTGTAAGGATCCCTTTCGTTCAATACCTCGTTCGATTTCGAGGATTGGCGATACGTACTTGAGGTGACAATGAGCTTCACAATATGTTTGACGTTCCACCCACTCTCCATAAACTCTACAGCGAGCCAATCAAGGAGTTCAGGATGGATCGGCGGTTCACCTTGGGCCCCGAGGTCGTCCAAGACGCGAGACAATCCTGTTCCAAAATAGAGTGCCCAAAGACGGTTTACAAAGGCACGAGCAGTCAACGGGTTTTCTGCCGACACTATCCACCGCGCGAGCTCCAAGCGGTTTGGACGGCGGTTTTTGATATTCAAGTCCCCAAGGAAAGCCGGTATCATTGGTTCTACAATCTCACCCGAATCGTCCATCCAATTGCCTCGTGGTAACACACGGGTCGTCCGTGGGAGCGTAGATACCGTTGTGAGCGAGAAGGGTATCTCTGCTTCGAGGTCAGTTTTCTGTTTCTGTAAATTCGCAATCTGGTTCCGAATGCCGTCAAGTGCAGGGGTGATGCGTCGATACGCCGCCGCAATCTGTTCGCGCTGACTCGTCGTCCTGACAGACGGATCCACCTGAATAGCGGCAATAACCTGCTCCGTATGCGTATGTTTTACCGCCGAGCCGCGAGTCGTCGCAATGCCAGCGAGGTCCCAATAAGTCGTCCCCCCAAATTGCGCAAATGCCATTCCGTTCAGAACGCTTCCAGGTTCCAAACCAACAACTGCGGGATCTACCTCAAGACGCACCCATTCCGCTGTTCCGGGTAGCGGTCCCATAGATTTATGTGCAGGCGTGTCACTCCCAATCTCACCGAAGTTAATTTTGTCTTCACCCCAAAATGCACGGTGCTCCCAAGTGCCGTCGTTCCACTGGAGCATTACCGTTTCTGGCGGTGATTCGGGGTCAAGCCAGACATAAGCGAATAACCGATCGCCCTCTGCTAAGGTAAATGTCCGATTTGCACTGCGGAAACTGTGCTGGACGGTCTGTTCAGGTGCCGCTGTTTGCCGGCGCGATAAGCGTTTACTGAAAACAGGTGCATCATTTTTACCGACGAATTCCCATGTCCCCTCAGTTCTACCCCCGTTTGCTTGGGCATCGTCTATCCACGCGAAATCGGTCGGTTCCGTTGAATCAAGCAGTGAAAGCACCTCGTTCTCCCATTCCCTCTGTTCTGCTTCCAACCCCGGAGATGATGCTTTGAATACCTGTTGCAATTTCGCCAATTCATCGTCAATATCTTGGAGTGCTGATTCTTGGGCAGGGGTCGGTAGCATCACGGTCGGTTCCCATTTACTTCTACCGGGATATACCCCCGGTCCCTCAACATCGGCAAAAAATGCCGCGAAGCTGTAAAAATCTTCCGCGGTATACGGATCAAACTTATGGTCGTGGCACTGCGCGCAGCCGAGCGTCGCCCCTAACCAGACAGACGCAGTCGTCCGGACCCTGTCTGCAGCATAGATGGCGAGATATTCCTTCGCCTGTGCCCCACCCTCCGAGGTCGTCTGATTCAGGCGGTTATAACCGGAAGCCACCTTCTGTGTAGCCGTGGTATTCGGTAAGAGATCGCCTGCAAGATTTTCCACAGTGAATTGGTCAAACGGCATATTATCATTAAACGCTTGGATTACATAGTCTCTATAGGGCCAGATACTCACATTTTCGTCAGCATGGTAACCACTCGTATCCGCATAGCGCACCAAATCCAGCCAGTACATTGCCATCCGCTCGCCGTATTGCGGTTCAGACAGAAGCCTGTTGACAAGGGATTGATATGCATCCGGGGTTTCATCCCTCACGAAGTGCTCCACCTCAGCAGGCGTAGGCAGTAGCCCAGTCAGATCAAAATGTAAGCGGCGGATAAGCGTCCGTTTGTCTGCTTCTGGTGATGGCGTGAGATCTTCTGTTTCCAATCTTCCAAGTATAAACGCATCAATCGGGTTCCGAACCCATGTCGTGTCTTTAACGGGAGGCGGATCAACGCGTTTAGGAAGATTGTAGACCCAATGCTCTTCCCATTCCGCACCTTCAGCAATCCACTGGATGAGCGTGTCGATCTGCTCCTGTGTCGGCTGTCGATTGGAGATCTGCGGCGGCATCCGCTGGTCGATATCTTCGTGTGTTATCCGCAGGACAAGTTCGCTATTTTCGGGTTCCCCTGGAACAATGATGGGATAACCACTTGGGGCAGAGAATGCCCCCTCTTTTGTGTCAAGTCGCAGATTCGCTTGACGAACCGCCGGATCGGGACCGTGGCACGCGAAACATTTATCCGACAATATCGGTCGAATATCACGGTCAAACCGAAGTTTTTCAGCGTCGGCGGGTTGCAGTGCGACAGTGAGTCCCAGCAGAAATATGATAAGGCTCATAAAACCTTTGCGAACGTACATTGAACCGTCTAAATGTGATAACAGTGTCTGTGACATTACAGAACCTTTCCTCCATTTTGCTGTCTGGACAATGCCAGACTGGCCGTCCATTCTCAACTCGCTATGTTGATGTAAGCCCGACCCCTCTCACAACTACAGACTTTGACCAGCACATGAATGAATGCTACAATCGCTGCTTGATTCTTCCCCAAGTAGTTGTGAGTTTGTCTGAAGCGGAAACCGCTTGAGGTTTGCCAGCCGTTTCGCCCTCACCGTCTCCCATTTCAATGTCATCAATATAAGCGGTCAGAGCAGTAGGGTGGTCCCAACCGAAGAAGATCCAGCTTAGACTCGGATTCACGCCGCCTTTGCCCCCCTCGCCTCTAAAACCGAAATCGTCAACGACTTGTTCGTCTTCAACGTTAAAGTCATAAGTTTTCTTCTTAAAGTCAAGCACGATGCGGAAA
>VXZL01000016.1 GCA_009845505.1 Candidatus Poribacteria bacterium
CAATGAATCACGCGCTCACAAACTGACAACAACGAAAGAATATACTAATTTCAAGACAAACAAAGTATCAGGTGACAAGGAATTATTTCAGTCAAAATGGTCCGGACAGGGCTTCAGTACTTGCCGGAAGTAAAAGGAGAAGCAATGAATACAAAACCCAGAAACATAGCCGTGCTGGCTGTCCTCACGATTGCCTGCGCGTGGATGGCAGGTTGTGCTGGCTGTAATCCTGAACCGGTACCCATGGGAATGAACCCGACACAGGGACCCGAAACGGGTGGGACAACCGTCCAGATTACCGGCGAAAAATTTGACATGAAAAACGGTGTGACTGTAACGTTTAACGGTATAAACGCTCAAAGTGTGACTGTCCCCAGTGAAACACAAATTACGGCAGTGACCCCCGGCGGCACGGCAGGGCAATCTGTGACTGTCGTTGTTACCAACAAGGGAAAACCTGAAGTACCCGTCACGCTCTCACAGCAATTTACCTATACCGACGCGACACCGCCGACTGTGACAATGAACGAACCGACAGACAGCACAGTTTTTTCTGAATACGAAGATTCACTCGACGTGATGAATAGCGTGTCTGTATCGTTTAGCGAACCGATTGACAGTAACAGTGTCACTGTGGATGTAGCCGTCACAAAAACCGAAGATTCGATGAGCGAACCGATGGACGGAACCCTGTCAGGCACGGTTACCGGAAGCGGGGATTCTGTGACCTTCACATCCGATATGCCGATGCGTGCTGGCCGTATGTATACCGTTACCGTCTCTGGTGCTGCTGACATGGCTGGCAATGTCCTCGAAAATTCACACAGTTTTAGTTTCAGTATCACCAGTCCTGAAGTCCTTTACAAATATCATGTCCGGGAAGAAGATATTCAGGAAGATAACGGTGAAGCTGCTCTGAAGCGCATCGCTGCACGTCCTGAGATTTTTGATAACGCTGAGATGTGGGAACGGTTAGTTACCGCCAACCAAGATGCCTACATTTTTGATCGGACAAGACTGCGTGCAGGACAGCTGCTAATTATTCCACGTGGGCGCGCTTGGGGCGACAAGTAAGCAAACCGTTAAAGAAGTCAAAAAGCCGTGTACCCGTTACACGGCTTTTTTATTTTCTAAATACTACAAACCGGCGGAGGTGCCTATGTTTGGCACGCAAAGAGATTTCAAGAACCGTATCGCCGAATATCAAAGCAGTTTGGTAGGTATCAAACACCTTCATCAATTATCGCCAATGCGTCCGAAGCCGAACCGACCAATTACTGTCCATGTAACGACCTCCGGTGGCATCGCTTACGACTCAGTTCGTTGTTGGATGAATGCAAATGGTGAAGAAACAATATTCAAACTCACGCCAAGTGAATCGATATGGAATAGACTTGAATGGCGATATGTCCGCCATTGGTACGGAGAAATTCCGCCGCAACCAAACGGAGCAATAGTGCACTATAAGATTGGTGGACATGTTTTGGGTTCAAATAACTGGGTCTTCGCCGATAACCAAGCGCGAGTCCTTTCGGAAGCAACAGAGTTTGCGATTTCGGTGGACGATTACGACACCCCGCTCTGGGTCCGGGATGCTGTTATCTATCACATCTTCCTTGATCGATTCTATCCGGGGGACGGCGCACCGTGGAAGAAACCAACAAACCTCTCTGGGTTTTTTGGTGGCACGCTTCGCGGGGCAATTCAGAAACTTGACTACATTCAATCGCTCGGTTGCAATGCTGTGTGGCTCTCACCGCTCTTTGCAAGCCCGACCCACCACGGCTACGATGCAACAGATTATTACACTGTTGAACCCCGATTCGGTACGAACGCAGAACTGATAGAACTCATTGAAAAAGCACATCAGCGCGACATGCGTGTTATCCTTGATTTTGTCGCCAATCATTGGTCGAACCATCATCCGACGTTTCAGGCAGCACAACGCGATCCAAACAGTGAATATCGGGGGTGGTATACATGGCAGCGGTGGCCCGACGAATACACAAGTTTCTTCGGCGTGAAGGGGATGCCGCAACTCAATCTAAAGCATAAACCGGCAAGTGACTATTTACTGGAATGCGCACAGCATTGGCTACGCAAAGGCGTTGATGGCTATCGGCTTGATTATGCACCAGGTCCTCCACACACATTTTGGGCAGATTTCCGTCAAGCTTGTAAAACGGTGAATCCTGACGCTTTCTTGTTTGGAGAAGTGGTTAGTCATTCAGAAGCGATAGCGTCTTATGTTCCACATTTCGACGGGTGTCTTGACTTTTTGCTTGCGGACGCGCTGCGGGAAACTTTTGTTCTTGAGACTTCAACCTTATTGGAATTCGAGGCTTTTTTAGCCGCACACGAGACCTATTTCCCCAAAGACTTCGCACTCCCTGCTTTTTTAGACAACCACGATATGACGCGTATTCTCTACCTGGCGGGGGAGGATAAAGCAAAGGTGCGCTTAGCAGCATTGGTACTCTTTACACTTCCCGCACCACCTGTAATCTACAACGGTACGGAGACAGGAGTCTCACAACGGAACCCACTCGGGCGTTTTGAGGAGGCACGGTTGCCAATGTCGTGGGGGGATGAAGCGGACAGAGATTTATTAGGTTACTTCCGACGTTTGGGGGCACTACGGAAACAGTTTTCAGTGCTTGCTTCTGGTTTGCGAAAGATTGTTCATCTGAACGTTCAGAAAGGGACTTACGCGTATCTGCGCACTTCAGAAACGGATTCTATCCTAATCGCCTTGAATACGAGTCGGCGTTCTCAGACGATCGATCTCCCAATTTCATTGGGGCATCATCGTGATTCAAAGACCGCTCCTGCCTTGGAAGATCGCCTCAATGGAAACCCTGTGACAGTATCAGAGGATTCCATAAGTATTTCATTGCCAGCTCAAAGTGGAGCGTTTATCGTCTGAGATGTAGTGTAGAAAATAAGAAGGGGACCGACAACAACAGAATGTTGCTATCGATCCCTTTTTTAGGAGTGTTATGGGCTAAAACTACTGGGCATTACCACCATTAGCTTCGTCCATGTCGTCTGCTGTCGTATCATCTGCCATGTCTGCCATGTCGTCTGCCATGTCTGCCATGCTATCATCCATCATCATGTCATCCATGGGGAGCGAGACGAAAACGCTGTCGTTCGTAGCTCCAATGTGGCAACCGTGGCAGCCATTTCCTGCATCTTCAAGGTCGGATCCTCTGATCTGCATATAGGGATCATCTGCACTGGCGCGAAGATATTTTTTGTAGACCCATCCATTGTGACCGGCATACATCATATCGTCGCTTTTCATCATCACGGCGACTTTATCGACAAACGTTTCGGTCTTATCCATAATTTCCTTGACGATTACGGTACCAGCTGGATATTCTGCTGCTCCCGCCTTATTCGCCATAGCACCGATATCGTTGATATAAACAGTGCGTGCGGTAAGCGCGCCCCCGTCTATCGGCGGTGGATTGTGAGCTGCCCCTGTCTCAGCGGGGGTCGTAGCTGCCTCTTGCGGGCCTGGTGCCGGAAGCATAACGTGTGCCCATGACTTGTGTGCCATCATATCCATCATCATGCTATCCATCATATCCATCATATCCACCATATCATCGGTGGTTACCATATCATCAACAGTCATCATCTCATCGGTAGCTGGTTTCAAGACTTTCTGCGCTCTCTCGCAGGATACGAAAGTGACACAACCGATTAAAACAGCAATCAAAGCCGTCTGAAATTTTATTGTCATCAAAATGTTGGTTATCCTTGCTAATGTAAGAGTTTAAGAAGCAAATTTCTTTAGTTTCAAGGTTCTTGCCCAATTTAGGCGAAGAACTGAAATTAGAAAATCGTACCGAAAATCTAAAATTAAGGAGTCTAAAGTTTAAGAAGATCTGCAGACTAAAAAACAAAGTCTGCCTACTTCATTGTAT
>VXZL01000393.1 GCA_009845505.1 Candidatus Poribacteria bacterium
GCGGTTAACAGTTAGTAAAAAACTTCTGTAGTCTGTTGAAAATGTTTGTGTCGGTTTCCGCGCCAGTATTTTGTCGTGTGATACAATATTCACCTCTTTGGGAAGTCTTATGATATATTATACGCTATTTGCTAACGGGTGTCAAGTTAAAATGTGTTGGTAGTTTATATCCTTGAGGACTTAGTGTCAAAAATTTTACACACTCGTCATTGACTGCTCGCTGAAGAAAATGGTATAATATTATGTGAACTCGGCTAAAGGTAAAAATGAGTGTGAGAAAGACCCACCTGACATAAAAATGAGGAACTCTTTTTTGGCACGCTTAGAAGAACTTCAACCAGGCACTATTGTTAAAGGCGTATTACCCAACCAGCAGATAACAGTTGTCGCTGTGAATTGGCGACGTGATGCTGCTGTTGACCTTTTTTATATAGATTCGACTGGCAATCCGGGGGCCCAACTTCTTTTCCGTAGTAAGGAACCTGACCTTGAAATCGTTACTACGGGACTCCCTTGGAGTTTTGACGGAGACGGTGATACGTTCCGGCTTGTTTCTGAGGCACATCGCATCCGGTTGGCACACCTATTTGATCCGCTACTTGCAGTGCATATTTCGCAAGTGGAGCCGCTGCCACATCAGATTACCGCAGTCTACGAAGATATGCTGCCGCGTCAGCCTTTACGCTACCTGCTTGCAGACGACCCTGGCGCAGGCAAGACGATTATGACGGGATTATATCTTAAGGAACTGCTTGTACGTGGCGATCTGAAACGATGTTTAATTGTCTGTCCCGGCAGCCTCGTTGAACAGTGGCAAGCAGAACTGGCTCAACGTTTTCACTTACACTTTGAGATTTTCACTCGCGAAAAGTTTAATACTGCTCCGGGTGGAAACCTATTTAAGGAAGAGAATTTCCTTATCTGTCGGCTTGATCAACTCAGTCGATATGACAGGTATCAAGCAAAATTGAGAGAAACGGACTGGGACATTATTGTCTGCGATGAAGCGCACAAGATGTCTGCCCCAGTTTTTGGGAATAAACCACGCTTCACAAAACGCTATCACCTCGGGCAACTACTTGGAAAACTCGCACGCCATTTTCTACTGTTAACAGCGACCCCTCATAACGGTAAAGAGGCAGATTTCCAACTCTTTATGGCACTGTTGGATGCAGACAGATTTGAGGGTCAATTCCGAGAGGGTGTTCATACCACGGATACTTCTGACTTGATGCGTCGTATGGTGAAAGAAGACTTGTTGAAGTTTGACGGGACGCGGCTATTCCCGGAACGATATGCCTATACAATTAACTATGAACTCTCTGAGTCAGAGAAATCTCTCTACGATGAAGTAACGACTTATGTCCGTAAAGAGATGAATCGTGCCGACCGCATTAAAGGACAACAAGGCAACAGAATTGGTTTCGCACTCACCATCTTACAACGAAGGTTGGCATCTTCGCCCGAAGCGATTTATCGCTCAATTCAACGTCGTCGGCAACGACTGGAAGAACGACTTCAGGAAGAACAACACCGCAAAACTGACCCCCAAGCCACCTTAGATATACAAGTAGATAACAGATTGCCAACCGACGCTGAGCAAGTAGACGAATTCTATGATGAATCTCCTGCTGAAGAAGTAGAAACCACTGAAGAAAAAGTTGTTGCCCGTGCTTCAGCAGCGCGGACGATTACTGAATTACAAACAGAGATTCAGACCTTGAAACACTTAGAAGGACTTGCACAAAGGGTTCGCCAAAGTAGGACAGATCGAAAGTGGGAAGAATTGTCAAATCTGTTGCAGGGTGAGAGTGATGCCGATGCTGCTAAAGAATTATTTGACGCGCAAGGACACCGCCGTAAACTCATTATTTTCACAGAGCATCGGGATACGCTGCAGTATTTGGCAGCGCGAATTGAGACGTTGATTGGGCGTGCTGAGGAACTTGTCACGATTCATGGTAGCATGCGGCGCGAAGACCGAAGAAAAGTGCAGGAGGCATTTATGCAAGACCCAGATGTGCGAATTCTGGTTGCAACAGACGCCGCAGGTGAAGGTATCAACTTGCATCGCGCACACCTGATGGTGAATTACGATCTCCCGTGGAATCCAAACCGCATTGAACAACGGTTCGGGCGTATCCATCGAATCGGGCAGACAGAGGTCTGTAACCTCTGGAATCTTGTCTCTGCAGAAACCCGTGAGGGTGAAGTGTTTAATACACTCCTTCATAAACTTAGGCAGCAACGTGATGCTTTGGGCGGAGCTGTTTTCGACGTCCTCGGTAAATGTTTTGCGGACACATCACTCCGAAATCTCCTCATTCAAGCTATCCGTGAAGGGGATAAGCCTGAAGTCAAAGCGCGGCTAACGAAAGTCATTGATGGCGTGATAAACCGCGACTCCCTACAAACCCTGATTAATGAGAATGTGCTGACTCATGGAATAATCGACACGACTCGCCTTGGCAATATCCGTGAAGAAATGGAACGCGCCGAGGCGCGACGCTTGCAACCGCACTTTATTGCGTCTTTTTTCCGTGAGGCATTTTCACAGCTCCAGGGAAAGTTATATAAACGAGAACCGGGACGCTATGAAATTCGACATGTCCCTGGAGGTGTCCGTAATCGTAGTACTGGTATTGGTAAACCGATATTGGATCGATATGAGCGGATTACGTTTGAAAAGGATAAGGTGAACATTCAAGGGAAACCGCTTGCGGAGTTCGTTTGTCCCGGACACCCACTGCTTGATGCAACACTCAGGGCAACTTTAGAACGCCATCGTAACTTGCTCAAAAAAGGGACTATTTTGATCGATTCAGATGAACAGAGCAACGAGGTTCGTGTCCTATTTTACCTTGAAAACGCAATTCAGGATGGGCGCACGCATAGTGATGGGAGCCAACACGTTATTTCACGACAGATGCAATTTGTGGAAATCAACAGCAACAAGACAGTTCGCAGCCCCGGATACGCGCCGTATCTCGACTACCGTCCGATAGATGAAAATGAACGGTCATTGATTAAACCCCTATTAGGAGCAGATTGGTTAAATACGGATTTAGAATCAGAAATTAAGGACTACGCTGTGGCACACCTCATCTCGGAGCATTTTGACGAAGTAAAAGCGCGTAGAGAAACGCTTGTCCAAAAAACAATACGGGCAGTTCAGGAACGACTTACAAAAGAGATTCATTATTGGGACAATCAGGCATACGAACTTGAACAAGAAGCGAAAACACCCAAAAAGTATATGGAGACACTCAAAAGTTTAGTGGAAGTCAAGAAGATCTTAAAGGAGCATGGCGTTGATGGACCAGAAGTGGAGGATCTCAATGACAATGAACAAGAACTGCGCGAATGGACAGCAAAAGCAAACGCTATCAATCAAAACGCAACACGAGCCCGGCAGCGTGCTGATGAATTGCAAGCAAGACGTGAAAAACGGATGGAAGAGCTGGAGCAGGAACGCCATATCTCACCGATGCCACCCGTCGTTATCGGTGGCGCGCTCATTGTCCCTCAGAGTTTATTAGATACTGTATCCAATTCTGAATCCGCCACGCCTGTTACCTTTTCACAAACCGACAGAGAACGGATTGATAGACTCGCAGTCGCCGCTGTGATGGAGGCAGAACGCAAACTCGGACGCGAACCGAGGGAGATGCCTCATCAAAATCCGGGTTATGATATTGAGTCCAGAGATCCAAAAACCAACCAGTTACTGTTTATTGAGGTCAAAGGTAAATCACCCGATGCGACGACTGTTACCGTTTCCAAAACACAGATTTTTACGGCATTCAACAAACCCGATAGTTTCATTCTCGCTATCGTTGAAGTAGATGGCGACACGGCAAAAGAACCTCGTTACATTCGACAACCTTTTAAGAAGGAACCCGACTTCGGCGCGACGAGTGTGAATTATAACC
>VXZL01000211.1 GCA_009845505.1 Candidatus Poribacteria bacterium
GTAGAGTCGCATTCCGTTTTGCGTGCGGATAAGTTCGTTAATAACGATTTTAAGAAATTCGAGCGAGTGAATTTTAATATTGTCAATCTGGTAAATGAAATCCCCGCGCGTGAGTACGTCCCTCAAACCGCTGTTTCTCTCAACATTTGAGATAATAACACCGGGCTGTCGGTATTTGCGCGCCATCGCCTTGTCGGGTTGCGAGAAGGTTAACCCCCATCCAGAAGGCGAGTAGTACCATTCCAAGGTTTTCAGCGTGAAGTTGGTTTGTCGTTTTTTACCGCGCCGAATGAGTTCACAAGCTATGGGTTGGTGGAGCGGTAGGAGCCGTGTGATTGCTTTAAAGTCGTCTTCGCTCCTGATGCGGTGCCCTAAAATACCGATGATCACGTCCCCTCGTTTGATACCTGCGTCAGCGGCAGGACCTTGTTTCTCTACCTCGGATACCAGAACGCCGGTGTTGTGTGGTATTGACAATTTTTCTGCGAGATCCTCAGTCACAGATTGGATTTCCTTGATGCCGAGGCGCGGTGGAACGACGCTGCCGTATTCGAGAATCTGGCGGACGACTTTCCGGGCTTTGTTGGCAGGGACAGCGAATCCGATGCCTTGCGAGCCGCCGCTTGTTGATTTGATGAAGGTATTTATACCGATAAGTTGTCCGTGTATATTTACGAGGGCACCGCCGCTGTTGCCGGGGTTAACAGAGGCATCCGTCTGAATCAGGTCTTCATGATAGAGATCTTCGATAGAGAGTGCGCGTTCGGTGGCACTCACGATACCGATCGTGACCGTGGGCTGGGCGTTGCCTATTGATAAATTGAACGGGTTTCCGATTGCGACGACCCATTCCCCAATGAGTAGCCTGTCTGAATCGCCCCATTGAATTTCTGGTAGGACGGTGCCTGTATCGACTTTCAAAAGTGCGAGGTCTGAGAGATAATCGAATCCGATGACTTGTGCTGCGAATTCTCTCTCGTCCGAGATCGTTACGGTGATGCTATCGGCATCTTTGATGACGTGATGGTTTGTTAGGATGTGTCCGTTTTTGTCAATAATGATGCCTGAACCGACTTCTCGAAGCGAGCGTCTACGGGGGTAAAAGACATCGTCCCAGAACCACCATTCGTTAAGCGATGTTCGTCTTTCAACGGTGCGGATTGCGCTGATATTGACGACTGCAGGACTGGCGTGTGCTACGGCTGTGACAATTGCCGTCTGTCGTGCTGCTGTAACCGCCTCTTGGGTCTGCTTAGCCCGAAATTCAGCACTGTAAGCACTCCGACAAAGCGAACCTCCGAGTGCAAAACATGTACATAACGAGATGAGTAGGATATAACGATAGCAACGGCGTAGATATATCATAGACTTGTTTTCTGCTGCAAGTGTCGTTATTGCGGGTTAGCGTTTTAGTTTGAGAGAGATCCGGTATCCCTCCAATCCGGGATCGGTATCAACAATTTTCTGTACCGCTTCAGCAGTCCGTCGTTTTGCAGGAAAATTATCGGCGTTGGCACATCGGAGTGCTACCCTTGCGCCGACTGCACTGGCGGCACGTAGATTCTCCAGTTTTACTTTGTCGAGTGTATCGTAAGCGGTATGTCCGAAGCCTCTGCCTGATGGGGGTGCTTCGGGGTCACCCATGTGGCATGAAGGTACGCCTTTGAGGAAAAATGGGAAATGATCGGAATAGGAGTGTACCTTTTGCCCGACCGGCATTTCGGCGTGCATCTGCTGACGTGCGGTGTTGAAGAACGGTTCCAAAGCGTCCCAGCAGTGGAGAACGATCCCTTTGCGACTTGCCCCGCCTGCTGCGTCCATATTCAGCATGAACCGGATATTGTCTAATTCCGATGCGTGTGCATCGACGTAACGAAACGCGCCGGTGAGTCCGATTTCCTCTGTTCCGAAGGCGATGAACCGAACGGTCCGCTTAAGGGTATCGCCAGCGTAGGTGGATAGTGCGCGGGCGGCTTCTATGACGGATACCATTCCTGAAGCGGGGTCGTGTGCACCTTGGGAAATGTCGTGTCCGTCGTAGTGGCATCCGAGGACTATCATCTCTTCGCTATTCTCATGTCCGGGTAGATCGGCGACGACGTTCCATGAGGTACGCGGTTCGTTAATGTCGGTTGTCTTGAGTTTCAATGTGACGCTTCCGGACTCCCGCGCCAGGAGTCGTTTTAGGAATTCGCCGTCTTCTTTGCAGATGGATATCCCAGGGATGGGTGCTTCTTGATTATTTTGGAGGCTCCCTGTTTCGGGGCCGACCCCTGGGTGTTCGCTAACGAAGATAAATCCGCATGCGCCAGCGAGGACGGCGCGTTCAAATTTCTCCTTGCGGTGGACCCATCTGCCGAGGTCTGGGGGTGAGGCACTCTGTGCCATAACCAGCCTCGCGATGGCGGTGTCGCCGAGTGCTTCATATTCTGCGGGACTTCCGTATCCGGCGGAGACGAGTTCGGTGGTGATGTCTCCGGCGGGGCAATAGGGAAGTGAGATACAGTGGAGTGTTCGGCGAATCGGTTCAATCACTTCAAGGGTTGCGGTGCCGCGCGTCCAACCGGCATAAGGATATTCCTCAAGGGCAACATTTTGGAGTCCGTAACGTTTAAAGCAGTCGGCGATAAAGTTTGCGGCTTCGTATTCTTCAGGCGTGCCTGCGAACCTTGCGCCGTATTCATCGCAGAGGACTGTCAAATTTTCCATTGCCTCTTGCGAGGTGTAGATGTCACCGACCATCTGCTGGTCGAGCTGCAAATAGGGGTTCGTTTTGCTCATAAGTTTCGCTCTTCTCTTCTGGGATTTGTGGTATCGTTTCCATTCTTGCGTTGGCAATTTTTTTGAGTTGCCACGGATCAAGTATCTGGATGCGTCGAAACCTTTTCTCAAGGACTTTGTGGTGTTTGAATTGGTTGAGGAGTGTTTCCGTTTTTTCAACGGAACTACCGATGAGTCGAGCCAATTTCTTTGTTGAGAGTTTACGAAGGGTGCACTGCGACCCGTGCCCTCCCAGGGTCTGATTGTGTTTCGGCGCATCGGCGTAATTTTGTAGCAGCAGCGCGAGTCGCGATGCCGAACTCCGAAACGCGATGTTTAGGAGTAGATTGGTCTGTTCCACATGTGATTTGCTACGCGATATTGTAGGATTAAAGTTCCTTAGTTTTGTAGGAAGCCGAGAGATCCACGAATACAAGAATCTTTTTATAAACCAACCAAACGTCTTTGGTGGTGGCATCGCTAAGTGCGGCTTTCGTTTCAGGAAGAACTGGAAGTTCTGGATATTGACGGTACCGACAACAGCTTCCGTAAATGTCTCAGCGGTTAGGTTCGGGTGTGCTTTGTCTTCTTCCCATTGAACGGCACCAAAGATTTCGCCGGGTTCGAGAAGTTCTAAAGTTACGGGTTCCCCGTCAGGCGGCGTTTCGTAAATCTTGACGCGTCCTTCTTTAAGTAGGTAAACGCCTTCGGCGCAGAGCGGCTCGCCATTTTTCAGCGATTTAAAGGTTGTAATCTTTGCGAGCGCGTTTGCATCTGCCTCGATGAGGTCTTGGAAGATGTCTATCTGTTTAACGGACCAGAACCTTTCTGGCGTTTTTTGTTGTTTTACCATGTCAGGATCGTCCAGAGCGTGTAGTCTTTTGGTATTATGGACTGTGTTGGTTATGCGTTGGGCGTTTTTGGTTTTCTATGCCTTTAATTATAGCAGTGTGTTACTAATAAAGCAAACGAAATGTGGTTGTTGGTTGTTGGCGAATGGGTGTTGGTTTTTGTCTAAATCGGGATTTACAGGATTCAAAAATTGACAGGATCATACGGCGGTGAATATGGGTTAACGGAACGGTATATTTTAATCAATTAACGTAACGGCATATCTTAATCAATTTTCGTTAAAAATGTTACACTAAATGTTACACCTG
>VXZL01000179.1 GCA_009845505.1 Candidatus Poribacteria bacterium
TTCTTCTTATCGTACATTTTGAACGTCTCCTCAGACAGGAACGGATGACTTTACGACAAAGTTTAACACACTTTCTACAATTTTGCGAATAATTTATTTTTTGCAGGGCAAGCCACGCCAGCAATCTGATACTTCTGTCTGCTGTAGATGCTTCCCAAACTGGGGTCTCTGTGATAATTTGCTATAGTTTAGCATAATTTGTGACACAAATGCAAGGAAAAACGCAACTTTATTAGCAGTCGGCTATCAGCGGTTGGCAGTCAGCGGTTGGAAACTAAGAAGCGCGGTCTTTTGGGACCATGCTTTTATTGTCAGAAGCGGGATTTGCAGAATTAGAGGATTTGCAGGATGTTAGACGACAGATAACGGTCGTAATTCGGAGGTCGACTCTACAATGAAGTGGTTCCGGCTAAAAAGATTTCAAACGGTTCTGCCTCTCTTCTCAATCGGGGAGATATGCGGACATGAAACTCTTGAACAGTTTGCCGTGATTTGGGACAAGGAGATGGATCAATTCGTGGACGATGACGAATTCTGTCAACGTTTTCGGTAAAGAGTAGATATGCTGCTGCGTCCTCACGGATTCGCTTGGCGAAATCGTTTTTAAGTACGTCAAGATTGCGAATGACGCTTGTCACATCGTCGGCATCGAATGCGAGTGCCTTTTCGAGGTTCTCGAAGATACCGACGAAATCTAAGACGAACCCGGCGGACTTTACCAAGCCATCGGCATCTTCGTAAGGTCGGTTGACGCGTGCGATTGCCTGTAACAAAACGTGGTCGCGCATGGGTTTATCGAGATACATACAGTAGAGGATAGGTGCATCAAAGCCGGTCAGTAGTTTCTGGGTTACGATGAAGATTTTGGGGTGTTCGTTTTTGTTGATGAATTTTTTGCGAATTTCTTTTTCTTCGTCTGAAGTACGATGGTGTGCCTTCAGAGCCTCAGCATCTTGATGGTAAGGGGAATACACGACTTCCGAATACTCCGGGGGTAGATAGTTATCCAGTACCTGCTTGTACAATGCACACGCTTCTCGGTCTACAGCGACGAGAAACGCCTTGAACCCCATCGGCTCTATGTTCTCGCGGAAATGCTCAGCGACAGCGGCAGCGATGCCGTCTATCCTCTCCGGTGCTTTCATTATTTCTTTTAGTTGAACGGCGCGGTCAAGAATTGCATTGAGTTCTTCAAGATCGCTCATCCCTTCGGTGACTGCAAGGCTTAGAAATTCGCGTTCCAATGTCTCGCGCGCAACGCGTAGGTCAGACGGGGCAAGGGCATAATTCAGCGGTACCGTCGTGCTGTCTTCAATGGATTCCGTGATGGCGTATTTGTCGAGATAGCCTTGTTCGTCGTCTACACCGAAAACCTTAAAAGTTCCTTCGCCTTTGGAGAGTTTGTCAATCGGGGTGCCGGTGAAACCGATGTAGGTTGCATTCGGTAGGGCTGCCATGAGATAGTTCCCGAAATCGCCGCCGGTGGTGCGGTGTGCTTCGTCAATGAGAACAATCACGCTTTCACGGGTGTTAAGGTTCTCGGGTCTCTTGTCGAACTTATGAATCATCGATACGATTAAGCCTCGGTGGTCGGCGGCTAAAATTCGCTCAAGGTCGTCTTTGCTCTGGGCGACCTCAACTGTTGTGATACCGTAGCCGGTGATGTTTCTAAAGAGTTGGCTCTCTAATTCATTGCGATCGACGACCATCAGCACGGTGGGTTTTTCTGTCTGCTGTCCACCGCGTAGGAGACGGGCTGCGATGGTTATCATGGTGAGGGTTTTACCGCTGCCCTGTGTATGCCAAACGAGTCCGCGCCGTTTATTTCGGTCATGGACGCGTTCAATGACTTTTTCGACTGCGCGGGTCTGGTGTTGACGCAACACAACTTTGGTGAGCTGATCGTCTCTACTCTGGAAGATGATTAACTGCTGTAGGATTGTTAGGAGGCGGTCGCGGTCGAAGAAGGTTTTGACTTTCTGCTCGTAATTGGTAACTTCGTCGGTTTTCCAGTTAAACAGGCTTTTGCGGCTGGTGTTCCACGTCACGCTATAGAAAAAGTCGAGCAGTTGTGTGACGCCGAAGATTTGCGCGGTGGTGAACATCTCTGGCGTTTCGGTGTGGTAGCGGCGGATTTGTTCGACACCGAGTGCTACGCCGTCGGGTCTGTTGGTATTTTTCGTCTCAACGACTACCACGGGGATCCCGTTAATGAGGAATACGACATCGGCGCGGTTGCGGTGGACGGTGCTTCGTTGTTCCCATTCATCGGTTACGTGGAATAGATTGTTGTCCGGGATCTCGAAGTCAATCAGGGTGACATTGCGATTGCGGTTCTCGTTTTGAATGAAGGTTGCTTGCTCGCCGCGCAGCCATGAAAGTGCCTCTCGGTTTCCTTCGAGTGTCGGTGTGAGGGAACGCAGTTGCTGCATGACATCTGCGCACTCGGATTCACTCAATACGCCTCTGTTGCGTTTCATGAGTTGTGCGTGTAGGATGTCGGTGAAGTAGAGCGAAGTGGTATCGCCGCCTCGCATTTGAAGGGCTTCTGATGGTGAAATAGCGTGCCAACCGATTTCATTAGCGTATTTGAGGAGTGGGTCTTGCACTGCTGAACGTTCTGACATAACTATATCTAAGTTGCAGTAGGATTACTGAGTGCCGGTAGTGTATCAGTTTTTAATCCAAGACGTTCACCTGGAAGCGGGAGCATGTCCTCAGAGATTTCACGGCGACGGATGACTTCTGGCGAAGATTGTGTCGGGTTATCGTGGGAGACTCTTATCCGAAATAGATAGCCATTCTCGGGGTCGGTGAACGCATCCCGAAGGTCTATTCCACCAGAGCGTATAAGATTAAAACGTTCATTAGAGACGCTAACACGAAGCCACGTTTTATCTTGCTCGTTTTCACCAATAGTAGTGAGGTAAAGATGACCAACAAGGTCTCTGCAGGAAAAAAGGACAGGATATTCCTCGTTTATATAGGTTTCAATGATTTTGTGTTTACCCAAAAATGGAATATCGCAGTGAGTAGAAAGATTTAAAGATGGTGTAGGGACTGGTTCACCGTCTTCTTGTAATCCTTCTATATGAAATTCGATAGCTTCTTGGATTAATGTTTGGGTTTCTTCTAACGTCTCACCTACGGTGATGCAACCGGGGAGATCTGGCACCTAAGCACCATAACTGCTGTCCCCTTTTTCATAAATTACAACGTATTCCATTCGTTTATCCCTTATTACTTGCAACTCAACTTACTACTTTCGATGAGAGGAATTGCGGATCTTTTTCCTGTCATGAGTTCGTCAAGCATGGCGTGGAAGAGTTCGTCGATATGTTGTGCTTCTTGTTCAAGGGATGCCATTTTTTCGTCAATTGCTTGAAAAATACTAGCGATGGCGCGTTGTTCGGGGAGTGGGGGAACGGGTATCTCTAAATTAACAAGTGCTTCCTTGTTTAATCGTTGCCGTCCAATTGTGCCTTGCATTTTGCCAGCCAACGAAGTGCGGGCATTTGGAAGTAACAGATAGTAGAAAAGATAAAATTTGTCACTGACACCCACAACTTCATGAAACGGAATTACCTCAGTCGTTGCGATACCAAATGGCGTGGGCAAGTCATTGATGATGCACTGTTTTCCGTTTTCAAAAGATGGCGTAATTTTAGAAAGTAGGATGTCTCCCGGTTCAAAATAGGTGCCATTCTTTAATTCATCATTCGTTTTGGGTATGAATTCCTCGGAGGATAGTTTGGCAATTGGGATCAATTCCATAGGGACGAACGGGATTTCGTCATATTTTGAATATTGTAGACTTCTTGGTTTCTTCGTGAATGTAGTAACATCTCCAAAGCGTGCTATTTTCCAATGTTCTGGGAAATTTATACTATTCATGGCATTATTTTTACTAATTC